>JALVZP010000088.1 GCA_027037575.1 Desulfobacterales bacterium
GGTTTTCTCAGATTATATCCAATATATGTATAGCCAAAGGAGAGTCCGGAAAATGCCTGAAATCTTGGATCCTTTTTTAGCCTTTCTACCTGATGTGGAAGGACATCATAGTGGTCTATTGTTCCGGCATAGAATTCCATCTCCTGTGTAAGTGGGTCTGGAATTACTCTAAATATATACTTTTTATAATTCGGAGGTCCTTCCCAGTATCTATCAAATCTCTTTAAGACAATATACTGATCAGACTTCCATTTTACAAACTTAAATGGGCCACATCCTATTGGATGCCTGTTAAAGCTACTATCCCTTAAAGAAAAATCTCTTGGATCAATCCCCTTGGATATTGCCTCTTTTCTTAATGCCTCCCTATTAAGGAGATGCTCTGGAAGGATCCCTATTTGCCATGTACTTAATGCAGGTGAGTATAGCCTCTTATAGATCACCTTAACAGTCAGTGGATCTATTATCTGGACACTCTTTACAGGCTCAAAGTCTGATATCCTTGGAGATATATTCTTTGGATTCATTATTGCCTCATATGTGAATTTTACATCTTTTGCTGTAAATGGATATCCATCATGAAAAAGCACATGAGGTCTTAGATAAAAGATTATTACAGGATTATGCTCAAACGGAGGATATATGTAAGGGAATACATGCTTTATCTTCTGGAATATATCCGGATCTACCTTTTTTAATATTAGCTTTATCTTTAAAAGATTCTCCTTTTTCTCTTTTGCCTCTATGCCTTCTATCCCTTCCATATCTCTTAAAACCTTCCTTAGCTTGCTAAAATCATTTCTTTTTACCCAAAGATATACCTCCTCATATATTTTCCATGATCTTGAAAGTCTTCCCCTGAAATTCAGATTCTCATCCCTGTCTATGAGTCCTTCAAATACAAGTGATTCTATCTGGGCACTTGCACTATCAGCAGATAGTATAGGATTTAGGATAACCGCATCTGATGAGGATGCAGTTATAAATTCTGTTAGCCTTTCTGGATTTCCTTTTGTCTGTTCTTCATATGTAGGGACCCAGAAATAGCTTTGAAAAAGTATTATTAAAAGGATTGTTGGTGCTAATATGAGGATCCTCTTTGTCCACATGCTTTTTCTTGACCTTATACTATCCTATGATTATCCTAAGTTTGAAGATGATATCAAGATAAAAATAGGAGAAAAGAGATGGCAGTAAAGGACTACTACAAAATACTCGGCGTTCCAAGAAATGCCACCCAGGAAGAGATAAAAAAGGCATACAGAAAACTTGCACTAAAGTATCATCCAGATAGAAACAAAGGGAATAAGGAGGCAGAAGAGAAGTTTAAGGAGATAAATGAAGCATATGCAGTTTTGAGTGACCCTGAAAAGAGACGTCAGTATGATATGCTTGGTGCAGAAGGATTCCAGAAGAAGTTCAGCCAGGAAGATATATTCCGTGGATTTGATTTTGAAAGTATATTACGTGACTTTGGTATAGGATTTGGAGGAAGAGTAAGAGATATATTTAGTGATCTTTTGGGTGAATTCGGATTTGGACATTCTCCATTTAAAGAGGAAACTTATGCACATAGACAGATAAAGGGAAGGGATCTTATATATGAGCTCCCTTTAAGCTTAGAAGAGGCAGCAAAAGGGACAAAAAAGACTATTAGTTTTAATACAGGAGGAAGGCAGGAGACTATCTCTATAAACATACCTGCTGGTGTAAGGGATGGGCAGAAGCTCAGGGTAAGAGGAAAGGGTGAGCCAGGACCCTATGGTGGGCCAAGAGGTGATCTATATGTTCAGATAAGATTAATGGAGCATCCTCTTTTTAGAAGGGAAGGGGATGATTTATTTTATAAAAAGAGGATAAAGTTTTCAGATGCGGTATTTGGAACAGAGATAGAGGTCCCAACTATATATGGGAAGAAGCTAAAACTTAAGGTTCCACCTGGAACACAATCTGGTTCAAAGCTAAGGATTAGGGGATATGGGCTTCCAAAACCTAATGGAAGAAAAGGGGATATGTATGTGGAGATATTAGTAGATGTTCCAAAGACCCTGACAAAGGAACAGGAGGAGGCAGTAAAGGCATTGAGGAAAGTGGGACTCTAATGAAGGCAATATGCGTATTTTCAGGTGGATTGGACAGTATGCTTGCTGCACAGATAATCAGGGATCAGGGAATTGAGGTCATAGGAGTCTTTTTTAAGACCCCTTTTTTTGGACCCGAAAGGGCAATAAGATCTGCCAAGCATATAGAGCTTCCCTTAGAAATACTTGATATAACAGAAGAGCACTTAAAGATTTTAAGGAATCCAAAATATGGATATGGAGAGAATATGAATCCCTGTATAGACTGCCATTCCCTCATGTTCAGGATAGCAAAAAGGGTAATGGAGGAAAAAGAAGCAAGTTTTGTCATATCTGGAGAGGTATTAGGGCAGAGGCCAATGTCACAGAACAGAAGGGCACTTGATATAGTATCAAAAGAGAGTGGTTTAGGGAGGCTTTTGCTTAGACCTCTTTCTGCAAAGAAACTTCCTATAACAATACCGGAGGAGAAGGGATGGGTGAAGAGGGAACTTCTATATGGGATACATGGAAGATCCAGGAAGACGCAGATGGAACTTGCAGAGAAGTATAGTATAAAAGAATATCCATCCCCTGCTGGTGGATGTCTCCTTACAGAAAAGGGTTTTTCTAAAAGATTAAGGGACCTCTTAGAAACAAAAGAGGATCCTGAGATAAAGGACATAGAACTCTTAAAGTATGGAAGGCATTTCAGGATAGATGAATATACAAAGATTATTGTGGGAAGAAACAGGATAGAAAATCAAAAAATAAAGGAGCTTTCAGGAAAAGAGGATATTATACTTGAGCCAAAGGATATTACTGGCCCTATAGTGCTTCTTACAGGTGAAAAATCAGAAAAAAATATAATGCTTGCTTCAGACCTTACAGCTACTTATTGCAATATCCCTCCTGGGAATTATATAGATATAGTTGTTTATTTGCCTGGAGGAAAAAGGATAATAAAAGGAAAGGCCCATGAAAAGATGGATTTTCATGGGCTTTTGATATAATTACCTTACCAATACAACAGGGCAAGGAGCATAACGAACAACCTTTTCTGCTATGCTTCCTATAAGAAGTCTTTTAAAAGGACTTGTTCCCCTTGTTCCAATAATGATGGATGCATATCCTCCTTCTTCTGCTACTCTTATTATCTCTTCTGCCACAGGACCTGCAACAATTTTAGTATCTACAGATTTTGCTCCATTTTCTTCTGCTATCTTTTTTGCCTCATCCAATATCTTTTTTGCCTCCTGCTGTCTTAAATAGTATTTCCAAGTTTCAGGAATCTTTTCACCATAACTAATTACATCTTCTAATACATGAAGTAAGGTTAAATGAACACCTGTTTTGGCAGCAAAGCGTGCTGCCAATGCAACTGCTTTTTTTGATACCTCTGACCCATCTACTGCTACAAGACTTTTAATCTTTTTTTCTTCCATAGCTACCTCCTCCAAATTTTATCATTAAACACATAATAGTCATAAATTTTCCTATTTTCAATTCCTTTTCCTTAATGAAGAAGGCCAAAGTTAGGATGCTTGATAAATAGGCTCTTCCAGTACGGATGGCTTAAAAGCATCCATTGACAAACAATGAAACAGTAGTATATGCAAATAGTCCTTTAATGAAGCATGAGGCGGGAAATAATCTTTCCTACTCTCTTTAAAGACTCCAAGTTATTTACAGGAAGGGCATAGTCTAAATAAGGAAGTGCAACAAGCATTCCTTTACACATCCTTTTCATATTTGGATCATCTAAGATTGGATTGAGCCAGATAATACTATACGCCTTTTTTCTTAATTTCTCCATCTCCCTTTTTAAAAGCTCCTGTGATCCAAGATCCCATCCATCACTTAATATCACTATTACAGATCGCTTATTCAAAAACTCTTTTCCCCAATCATTAAACTGTCTTAGAGAAAAACCAATCCTTGTTCCACCTGCCCAGTTTGGAACCTCTTCTCCTATTTTTTTTAATGCCTTTTCAAAATCCATATGCCTTACAATATGTGTAATCCTTGTAAGGAATGTAGAAAAGACAAACACCTCTGCCTTTGAACCAATTCCTCTTATACTTAGGATAAATGGTATTACAAATGAGGCATATCTTTCCATTGAACCACTTACATCCGCAATTATAATGAGCTTTTTAAGCCTCCTTTTCCTTTCTTTAAAAAATAGCTCTATAGGATAGCCTTCAAATTTTAGACTTCTTCTCATTATCCTAGAAAAATCCATCTTTTCTCCAAAACGAAGCCCTTTCCTTGTCCTCCTTGTCTTTTGCACCTTAAAAGGCTCTACCATCTGCTTTAATGCAAGCTTTGCAACATGTATGTCTGATTCATCTAAAAGGCTTAAGTCCTTTTTTTCTACCTTTGAAATAGGACTATACCCTATCCCTTCTAAATATTCCTTTTCCTCCTTAAATGGAATTTCAGACGACCCCTTTGCTTTTCTTTCTTTCTTTAACTCTGTTTCTTCCTCATTATTTATGTCTTCAATAAAGGGAATCCCTTTTTTCTTCCCTGAATTAGCCTGTTTTAGTTTCTCTATATAAATGTTCCAGAATTGTTCAAAAAGATGAGTAAAATGTATCCACTCCATATCTGTCTTTACAAGATTTGCCCTGAGGGTATAAAAGACCTCTTGCTTATTAAACAGATTTATATACTGGAGTGCCTTGAGGGAATCTTGGATGCTGCTTTGAAATATCCTGAATCCATTTGCTTTCAAGAAATTTGCAAATTCAATAACTACTCCTGCAATTCCATAATCAAATAAATTCTGCCCTTCTCTTCTCATCCGTCCATATCTCTTCCTTAAATTTTTTTATATCCTCCTGATATTTTAAGATGCATCCTAAGGTCTCCAAGACCACTTCTTCATCCAAGTAATTTTTATGCATAGCAATTAATGCCCTTGCCCAATCAAGGGTCTCTGAGATTCCCGGTCTCTTCAAAAAATCTATCTTTCTTATATTTTGCATAAACCTGGTTATCTGCTTTGCAAAATCTGATTCTATACCTGGTATCCTTGCCATTATAATCCGATATTCTTTTTCAAATGATGGATAGTCTATCCAGTGATAGAGACATCTTCTCTTTAATGCATCATGGACATCCCTTGTCCTGTTTGAAGTAATTATTACTATTGGCCTTTTCTCAGCCCTTATTGTCCCTATCTCAGGGATTGTGATCTGAAAATCTGAAAGAACTTCTAATAAAAAAGCCTCAAACTCCTCATCTGCCCTGTCTATTTCATCTATAAGAAGCACAGGAGCTCTTTCCTTTGAATAGAGTATTGCCTCAAGAAGAGGTCTTTTTATAAGAAAGTTTTGGCCATATATGATCTTTTCTATATCCTCCCTTTGATGGCCAAGACCTTCTTCAAGCCTTATATAAAGAAGCTGTTTTGGATAGTTCCACTCATAGAGTGCACTTGATGCATCAAGACCTTCATAGCACTGGAGCCTTATAAGCTTTGTATCAAATAGCCTGGACATAACAATTGCTACTTCCGTCTTTCCTACACCAGGCTCCCCTTCTAAAAAGATTGGCTTTTCTAAATGATATGAAAGATATATAACTGTTGCCAGTGCCCTATCAGCTATATAGTCTACTTTTTGAAGACTTGAGATCACATGATCAATTGATTCAAATCCCCTCATCTTCATCTCCTTAAATGAAGAAAACAGCCAGCAAAAAGCCAGCTGTTTTCTTATGGTTCCTTAATTTTTTCTTTATTTTCTAATTACAAATCTGTCTTCTAACTTTTTCATCTTTTCTACTATTCCTCCATATTCCAGTTCCTCATATGGAAGCATGGCATTTCCAAAGAATCCCTGCCTCCTTATCTCTGTCGCCTTTTCTGAAACCTTCTCCCTTATATAGTCCCAATATGGATGATCAAATGCATCTACAGGATCAGTAAGTCTACCTTCATGGACACAATATGCAGCACAGGATACTACTGGTGGCCCATCAAAAAAGGAGATTGTGCTATTCTGCTTTATTGGCATAAAAGGACCATTGTGACTTCCCCTCATAAATCCTGCAACATATGGGGCGATGCTAAATGGTGCAAGGACTTCACCTGTCGCAGGAAATGCCCCCTGAACCCTAACTATCATTATAGGATCATCTTTTCCTACATATTTTCCCGCAATGTTATGCAGTCTTGTCGTGCTCACTGCTACTGCCTGCTCACCATTATATCTTGAATGTATTGATTCTATTACAAATCTCTCTGGATCTCTTAAAAGTGCTGCAATATCATATAGCTCCTCAGGTGAATTTAGTTCTATGACTCTATCTGCCTCTGTATAAGATACATCCATAATAGTAAACTTAAATCCGTCAAACATATTTGGTGAAAGGATCAGCCCTGAGCAATACATGGGATCACAGAATGCAAGATAGAGTGGAAGATTATATGCACCAGGATCGGTTTTATCTGCAGCAAAGAATAGGAATGGTTCATTTGGTCTTTCTTCTATCTCCATTTCTGCAACAGCAGGACCAAGCCCTTTTACATTTCCAGAGAATGCATCCTTTAGAAGATCCTGCCCGGCGCCGTAAAGTCCTTGATCTTTTGCAACATCTGCACCTGCCTTAAATGCATCCCACGCAAGTTTGTGGACCTCAGAATTCCCTACTCCTCCCTCATGTGTGCAAAGTATTGCTATATCATCACCAGTAAAGCTTATCCTATAATCAATAAGTATGCCTCTATGATGCTGTTTTATGTGTTCCTCTACAGCATTTAACACTCTCCTGCTTGGCCTTAGATGACCACCAACACTTCCTATATCTGCTTTAATAGCTGTAATTGTAATCTTCATGCCTACTTACCTCCCAGTTATTTATTTTTAAGCAGACTGGCTATCTTCATCCTTAATCCATTTAGCCTGATAAAGCCAGTTGCATCTTTATGGTCATAAACCTTATCTTCTTCAAATGTGGCAAATTCTGGATGATAAAGGGAATTATCTGATTTTCTTCCAACAACCATGCAATTCCCTTTATATAGCTTTAGTCTTACTACTCCATTTACAGACTTCTGTGTTTCATCTATCATCGCCTGAAGTACCTTCCTTTCTGGAGAAAACCAGTATCCATAATATACAAGCTCAGAATATTTTGTAACAAGACTATCTTTCAGGTGCATTACCTCCCTATCTAAGGTAATGGATTCTATTGCAAGATGAGCAATCCTGAGTATTGTCCCTCCAGGTGTTTCATAGACTCCCCTTGACTTCATTCCCACATATCTATTCTCTACAATATCAACCCTTCCTATACCATTTTTTCCACCAATCTCATTTAGATATGAAAGAAGCTCTGAAGGAGACATCCTCTTTCCATCAACTGCGACAGGATCTCCATTTTCAAACTCGATCCCTACGTATGTAGGTCTATCAGGAGCCTTTTCTGGAGATACTGTCATAATAAACATATCTTCTGGTGGCTCTTTCCATGGATCTTCTAAAATTCCACCCTCATAGCTTATATGAAGTAGGTTTGCATCACTTGAATAGGGCTTTTCTTTTGTTACTGGAACAGGTATTCCGTGCCTTTTTGCATAGTCTATTAGATCACTTCTTCCTTTAAAGTTCCACTCTCTCCATGGTGCAATTATCTTTAGTTCCGGTGCCAATGCCATATAGGTAAGCTCAAATCTTACCTGATCATTTCCCTTTCCAGTTGCTCCATGCGCTACTGCATCTGCACCAGTTTTTCTTGCTATCTCTACCTGTTTTTTTGCTATAACTGGCCTTGCAAGTGATGTCCCAAGAAGATAAAAGTTTTCATATATGGCATTTGCCCGTAGCGCAGGAAAGACATAATCTCTTACAAACTCCTCCTTCAGATCCTCTACATATACTTCATCCGCCCCTGTTTTTATTGCCTTTTCCCTTATCTTTTCCAAATCCTCATTCTGTCCAACATCAGCAATATATGCAACAACGGGGCAATTATAGGTTTCCTTTAGCCATTTAAGGATAACAGATGTATCTAATCCTCCAGAATATGCGAGAACAATCTTTTTTACTTCCATATCATTGGCACAGAGATGCCATCCACCTCCTTTCCCTTAACTCTCTTTTTCCATGTTTTCAAGATCCTGCAATATCCGATAATTCTCCTGGATCCTTCTCATATACTTCTTTAAATTTTCCTTGTTAGGCCTCCTCTTATTTTTCCTCCTGTTTCTTGTTACCTTTGTGTTGGATGCCATCCTTCTTCCCCAATTGACCAAGCAAACCTGCTTGGTGCTGGGCTATTTTTATCCCGCCATTTTTGCAGGGAATAACCCAGCAGGCGGCATTTCCCCTGCGTTTTCTCTTTTATACAATTTGATCTCGTATAGATCAACTTGAAACAATAATTTATAAAGCCTATTTTTTAAACAAAAAAAGGAGGTATTGGAATATGAGGATTGGTGTAGTAAGCGATACTCATAATCATGTTGAAAATCTGAAAGAGCTTTTTAATAGACTTCTGGAAAAAAAGATAGATGTGTTCTGCCATTTAGGGGATGACTATGATGATATGAAAGAGATAAAAGAAACAAAAGGGGTAAAGATAGTTCAAGTTCCAGGAGTATTTTCAGAATATTATAAGAAACCAGATATTCCAAACAGGCTAATAGAAGAATGGGAAGGAAAGTGGTTTTTATTAACACATACAAGGGCAGTTCATAAAAATGACTTAGATACTGACCCAGATCCAGAAAAGATTATGAATGAAAGAAAGGCAGATATTATGCTCTTTGGTCATACCCATATACCTGCAATAATTATGGAAGGAAAGGCACTTCTTTTTAATCCTGGACACCTGAAGGATAAAGACAAAAAGGGGTTTCCTCCTACATATGGGCTTATAGAGATAGATAGGGGAATAGTCAAGGCACAGATAATTGAATTTAAGACAGAAAAAGTGTTATATAAAGGAGAAATGAGAATTTAGCCTTTGTATTATGTCCGATAAGAGAGATTATGTAAACTAAAAAAATGGAGCTTCTTTCCCTGATAAGCCTTATAATATGGATTTCTATACTCCTTCTTCCTTGGAGACCCTACTCCACTAAGGAAACACTTGATGCAGAGAAATTTGATGAAGATTATGATTTGAGTGATGTAACAGTCCTTATTCCAGCAAGAAATGAAGCAAAGGTAATTAAAGATACCCTGGAGGCACTAAAGGATCAGGGAAAAGGACTTAAGATCATACTTGTAGATGATGAATCAGAGGATGGGACTTCTGAAAGGGCAAAAGAGACAAAGATTGAAGGATTAAAGATTATAAAAGGGATGCCTCTTCCAGAAGGATGGGCAGGAAAGATATGGGCACTTGAACAGGGATTTAAATTTGTAAATACAACTTTCACTCTGCTTATGGATGCAGATATATTCATGAAAAAAGGGATAATAGGGAAACTTCGCAAAAAGGCAACTGAAGAAGATCTTGATATGGTATCTCTTATGGCAAGACTTAATATGGAGAATATATGGGAGAAGATACTTATTCCAAGCTTTATATATTTCTTTAAACTGCTTTATCCCTTTTCCCTTTGTAATAAAGAAAGATTTCCTATTGCTGCAGCAGCAGGGGGATGTATCTTTGTAAAGACAGAGGCAATAAAAAAGATTGGTGGCTTTAAATCAATTAAAAATGAAATAATAGATGATTGTGCCCTTGCAAAAAGGATAAAGAAAAGAGGCTACAGGATATGGATTGGCCTCACCCATTCAGTGATTAGCAGAAGGAGATATAGCAGACTTTCAGAGATATGGAATATGGTAGCAAGGAGTGCCTTTACTCAACTCAGATATTCTATTCTTCTCTTAATCCTTTGTACTCTTGCACTTATTTCTGCATTTGTTTTTCCTTTCTTTGGCCTTTTTTCAGGAAGTTTAAAGGGAATTATTATTAGTCTTGCTACATTTGTTTCTATGTGGCTCACATATATTCCCATACTTGATTTTTATTCCATTAGAAAAGTTTGGGCATTTACTTTGCCAATGGCAGGAATTCTTTATCTTTTCATGACATGGACATCTGCTATAAGATATTTTTTTGGAAAAAGGTCAATCTGGAAGGGAAGAATATATTCTTCTCATAACATATCTTAAAGATCTTTTTGCCCTCATAAATCCATCTATAAGCAAAAAAAGATCTTTTATATCAAAGGGATTCTTTAAAAGCTTTTTTAAAAAATAGCCTGCTTTCAGGTTACCTGAATTGTCTATACTATTTTTTAACCAATCAGGCACTTTCATATAGGCTGTATCTGAAATGGCTCGAATACATAAAAAAGACATTCCTGCATCTATGCATCTTTTTGCTATAAAGAAACTTTCCATATCAGCTGATATACAACCTGTTCTTTTAAAAAGATCTATCTTTTCTTTTGGTTCGAGGAGGACATCTTCTACAGAAATATGATTTCCTGTCTTTATCTTAACCCCACTATTTTTTAATTCTTTTAAGACTTTATCTATATTATTAACCCGAATCCTTTCTCCTTCACTATTTCTTATGCTATCTGGAATTACTATTGTCCCTTTCTTCAAAAAAGGATTCAGTGCACATGCAGTTCCAAAAGATATTACCTGCTTTGCCCCTTTAGATATTATATATTTTGTTGTTTCTTCAGCATTCTTTGGCCCTATCCCACTTATATGCACTTTTTCTGGATCTATAATCTTATCTAATATCTTCCCTTCTCTTTTGGTTGCTGTTATGATATAAGGACACATAATTTAAGAACTTTAAACAAAAGGATAGCTGGTCATGATAAAAGAGGCAATAATTATTTTTGATAATGAAAGTGGTTTCCTTCCAATATTTGGGATTCCCAACATTCAGAGAAATATATCTTTATTGAGAAAGCTGGGAATAAAGAAGATAGTTGTTATTGGAAAAGCTGATTTTTGCGATAGACTCTCTGAAATCACATCAGATCATTTTATCTACTATCCAATTGAGGTGGTTGGTAAAGAATTTGCTTCAATAATAAAAAAAATGATTAAAGGAAATGCTGTTATCCTTAAGGCAAATCATGTAATAGACAGGCCTAATTTGCAGAGATTCATTGGAGGATGTAAGATGTCTCCTTGTGCACTTGTAAGAAGATCTGAGGAGCCCATATTAATCTCTTCAAAGGAAAAGATAATTGACTGTATAGATGCATTAAGTGATGGAAAGATTGAGGTTCTTATTTCTGATGTAATAAATAAAGTGGAGGAGAATTCTCTTTTTCCTTTTCTATTAAAGGATTCAAAGGATGTAAAAAAGGCAGAATCTATTCTTATAAAAGCACTTTCGCAGAAAAAGAGAGAAACAGATAGTTTTCTTGCAAAAAATTTTGATAGAAATATCTCCCTTTTCTTTTCCAAAAGACTTGTCTATACATCTCTGACTCCAAATCAGGTTACGCTAATGGGGATGAGTATAGGGCTTATGGGAGCCCTGCTTCTCACTTTTCCAGGCCATATATTCCAGATCTTAGGTGCATTTCTTTTCCTATTCTGTGTAATTGTAGATGGAATAGATGGAGAAATAGCCAGATTAAAGGTAATGGAATCCAAGTTCGGACACTACCTGGATATAATCACAGACAATATTGTCCATATAGCAATATTCATTGGAATAGGCCTGGGTCTTTATGGAAAAACTGGAGACCAAATATATATTATTTTCCTGTATATTCTTCTTTTTGGATTTGGCTTATGTGCAATTTCTGTGTATCAATGCATTCTGAAAAAAGATGAAACTGAGCTTCAACGGTCTCCTCTTCTAATAAAAATCTTGTCTTTTTTAACGAATAGGGATTTTGCTTATCTTGTGGCCTTGCTTGCCATATTTGACAAACTCAATTGGTTCCTTATAGCTACAGCTATTGGATCTTATATGTTTGCAATATCACTTTGGGTGGCAGACTATCTTTCCAAGAAAGGCTATCCTGCTGATTCTTCAGCATAGGCCTTTTTTATAGCTTCTTGTTGCAACTTCATCTTTTTCATAAGGGTCTTAAAAGAAGCAATTCTTATTATCCTATTAAAGGATCTCCTGTAGTTTCCAACAATACTTACTTCATCTATATCTACATCAAATATGAGCCATTTATTCCCTACCTTCCTTAGATAATAATCTACTGGAATCTCATCCTCCATTTTTAATATCCTTGTCCTTACAAT
>JALVZP010000089.1 GCA_027037575.1 Desulfobacterales bacterium
GGCTTGGGATTTATTGGCTTAAGGCAGAACTTGAGGATCTTTGCTTCTACTATCTTGAGCCTGAGATGTATGAGAAGATAAAGAATGCGGTTGCTCAGAGAAAGGAGGAGCAAGAAAGATTTATAAAAGAAGTAAAGGAGATATTAGAAAGGGAGCTTTCAAAGGCAGGGATAAAGGCGGAGGTAAAAGGAAGGCAGAAGCATCTTTATAGCATATACAGAAAGGTGTTGAGCAAAGATATTCCTCCAGATCAGATCCACGACATAATTGGCTTTAGGATCATAGTAAACTCCATCAGGGAATGCTATGAGACACTTGGAATTGTCCATTCCATATGGAAGCAGGTTCCAGGAAAGTTTAAGGACTATATCTCCCTTCCAAAGGAAAACATGTATCAGTCTCTTCATACAACTGTCATAGGGCCTTATGGACAAAAGATGGAGATACAGATAAGGACTTGGGAGATGGACAAAATTGCAGAGGAAGGTATTGCAGCACATTGGAAATATAAGGAAGGGAAAGGGATAAAGGCTGCAGATGAGGAGATATTCTCCTGGCTTAGACAGATCATAGAGGAGTCACAGCAGCATATAAGTGATTCAAGAGAGTTTTTGGAAAATGTAAAGATGAATCTCTTTCCAGAAGAGGTGTATGTTTTTACTCCAAAAGGGGATGTAAAGAGGCTTCCAAGAGGTGCTACGCCAGTTGATTTTGCATATAGCATCCATTCAGATATTGGTGATAGATGTGTTGCTGCAAAGGTAGATGGAAGGATTGTTCCATTAGATTATGAGCTTAAGAGTGGTTCAGTGGTAGAGATAATAACATCTCCAAAACAGCATCCAAGCAAGGACTGGCTTAGTTTTGTTAAGACGGCAAAGGCAAGGACAAAGATAAGGCAGTGGCTAAGAAAGCATGAAAGGGAAAGGAGTATAGCCCTTGGAAAAGAAATGTTAGATAAGACACTTTCTCAGGAAAAGATAGATTTGGAGGACAAAGAAAGGACACTGGAGGAGATAGCAAAGGATATGTCTTTTCAATCAATAGATGAGCTCTATGCACAGATAGGAATAGGGACTGTATCAGTAAGGCAGGTTATTGGAAGGATAAGGCAGAAGCTCAACTTAAGGAAGAAATCTCCCTTAGAAATTGTCTCTAAGATCGTTGAAAAGATAAAGAAAAAGAAGCCTTCTAAGGGTGGAATAAGGATAGAAGGAATGGATGATATAGTAGTTCACTTAGGAAAGTGCTGCTATCCTGTTCCAGGTGATCCTGTTGTGGGATTTATCACAAGGGGAAAGGGAGTAACTATCCACAGATACGACTGCAATGTCATAAAGGATGCAGATCCAGCAAGGCTTATAGAGGTAACATGGGAAAGCTCTGATGAACAGACATATCCAGTAAAACTAATGGTCTTAAGTGTAAATAAGATTGGGATGCTTGCAAGTATAAGTTCTGCAATTGCAAAGGAGTCAGCAAACATTGTAAATGCAAATGTGGATAGCACATCTGATAATAAAGGGATTGCATTTTTTACTGTGGAAGTAAAGGATCTTAATCACCTGAATAATGTAATAAGCTCCATAAAGAGGATAAAGGATACCATCTCTGTAAAAAGGCTATAATAGGCCTAATTTGCTGATAGGAATAATTCTTATTTTTGCCTATACCTTGCCCTTACTTCTTTCCCCTCCTTTTCTTCTGAAAAAATATAGTATAATAATTTCAAAGGATTGGGCAAATAAAGATGGGAGAGCATCTTCCAAGGATAGTGATTGGAGCACTCAGGGGTGGGTCAGGGAAGACACTTGTATCTATTGGTATTTCTGCACTTCTTAGAGAGATGGATTATAGCCTGGCAGTATTTAAAAAAGGACCGGATTTTATTGATCCAAGCTGGCTTTCCCTGGCATCAGGTGAGACATGCTATAATCTGGATCAATTCCTTATGCCAAATGAGGAGATTATTTCTTCTTTCATAAAAAATTCTCTTGGAAAGGATATTTCTATAATAGAAGGAAACAGGGGAATATATGATGGAATGGATGTTAAAGGAAGCTATAGCACTTCAGAACTTTCAAAGCTGCTTAAGGCACCTGTAATCCTTATCTTAGATGTTACAATGAGCACAAGGACTATAGCTGCAATACTTAAGGGATGCCAGGTATTTGATAAAGAATTGAGGATAAAAGGAGTTATCCTGAATAGGGTGGCTGGAAGGAGGCAGGAATCCCTGATAAAGGATTGCATCAGAACTTACTGTAATGTCCCTGTGGTTGGTTCTATACCAAAGCTGAAAGAGAATCTTTTAAAAGAAAGGCATATGGGACTTGTTCCTTATCAAGAAAGGGATGAGGCAGAAAAGATAATAGATTGGGCAAAGGAGATTGTTAAAAAATATATAGACTTAAACGAGATATTGAAGATAGCAGAAAATGTAGAGCCAATTAGAGCTTCTATAGATGAAAAAGAGGATAAAGTAGAGCAGGATATAAAGATAGGTTATCTTTTGGATAAGGCATTCTGGTTCTACTATCCAGAAAATTTGGAAGCAATAAGAAATGAAGGAGCAGAGCTTATAAGAATAGATTCAATTAAGGACAAAACCCTCCCTGAAATAGATGGCCTCTATATAGGAGGTGGATTTCCTGAGACACAGGCAGAAGCTCTTTCAAGTAACCCCTCATTAAGGAATGAGCTGAAAGAAAGAATGGAGGAAGGTCTCCCTGTATACGCAGAATGTGGTGGTCTGATGTATCTTGGAAAATCTCTTATCTTAGAAGGAAAGGAATATCCTATGGTAGGTTTTTTTCCTGTAAGCTTCTTTTTAGAAAAAAGACCTCAGGGTCATGGATACACAATTGTTGAGGTTTCTGAATCTAATCCATTTTTTAAAAAAGGAAAAATCATAAAAGGGCATGAGTTTCATTATTCAAAACCATTATTGGAGGATGATTCTAAATTTGCATTTAAGGTCCTTAGAGGAAAGGGGATATTTAAAAAGATGGATGGAATCTTTAAAAAAAACAGCTTAGCAACATATACGCATATACATGCAATGGGAAATAAAGAGTGGGCAAAGGCATTTGTTAAATCAGTAAGACTATTTAAGGAAGAAAGGCTATGCTTCATACGTATGTAAGCAATAGCTTGGAAGAGCTTGCAAAGGGGCTTTCTTTTCTTCTTAGAGAAAGGAAAGATCCTCCCCTTGCCTCTCCAGTTATCCTTATCCAGAGCAGAGGGATGGAAAGATGGCTGTCTATGAAGATTGCTGAGAAAAATGGAATATGTGCAAACATAAGATTTCTTTTTCCAAATATGCTCCTATATGAGCTCTTTAAAATAGTCTTAGATGATATACCTGAAGATTCTTTTATGGATATTGAGTTTATGAAATGGAGGCTTATGAAGATAATACCTGAAATAATTCAGGATAAGGACTTTTCCTTTTTTCTTAGATACCTCAGAGAAGAAAAGAGAGATCTTGCTATCTCTCAGCTATGTAGCCTTATAGCAGATACATTTGATCAATACATTATATTCAGACCAGATCTCATATTTAGGTGGGAAAGAGGAGAGGAGGATCATTGGCAGGCACATCTATTTAGAGTGCTTATAAAAGAAACAAATGGGCTTCATAGGGCAAGGCTTTCAAGGATATTCGCAGAAAGGGTTTCTGAAAAAAAGTATAAGCTACCATCCAATATATACGCCTTTGGGATATCCTTTCTTCCAAGATTTCATTTAGACATCATAAATGCTGTATCAAAATATATAGATGTTCATATGTTTCTCTTAAATCCATGTATGGAGTTTTGGGGAGATATCCTTCCTGAAAG
>JALVZP010000090.1 GCA_027037575.1 Desulfobacterales bacterium
ATGTAGTGGGGGAAAGGCTTGGAAAGGATGGGATCCTCTGTGACTTTAAGCTCATCAAAGAGAAGACGGAAAGGATCTTAAAAGAGCTTGACCACACATATCTGAATGAACATCCATTCTTTGAGAAAGAGAATCCTTCTTCAGAAAACATTGCAAGATATATCTTTAATGCCCTTTCTAAGGAGCTGAATAACGAGAACATAAGGGTTTCAAAGGTAACTGCATGGGAATCAGAAACTGCTTGTGCATCCTACTATGAGTAAGGTCTTTATAATTATCCCTGCCAGATATGGATCTAAGAGATTTCCAGGAAAGCCGTTGGCATTGATCTGCAATAAGCCAATGATTCAGCATGTATATGAGAGGGCATGTAGATGTAAAGAAGTGGATGATGTCTATGTTGCAACAGATGATGAGAGGGTATTTTCCTGTGTAAAGGAGTTTGGTGGAAAGGCAGTAATGACATCTAAGGATCATAGATCAGGAACAGACAGGATATATGAAGCAGCGAAGATACTTGATTTAGAGGAAGATGATATAGTGGTAAATGTCCAGGGAGATCAACCCACCTTTGAACCTTCTGTTATACCTTCCCTTATAGAACCATTAAAAAACAGTGATATCCCTATGAGCACCTTAATGTATCCTATAAGAAATAGAAGGGATATTGAAAATCCAAACTGTGTTAAAGTTGTAATAGATAAAGATGGATTTGCCATATACTTTTCCAGATCCCCAATTCCCTATAGCAGAGACAAAGAATATGTTAGCTATTACAAGCACATAGGAATATATGCATATAGGATGGGTTTTTTGGAAGTATTTTCACACCTTCCTGAATCAAGACTAGAAAGAATAGAGAGGTTGGAACAATTAAGGGCAATCGAGAATGGATATAAAATAAAGATAATTGAAAGCAGATTTAATTCCTTAGAAGTAGATGTGCCTGAGGATATAGAAAGGGTATCAAAGATTATTTGCCCTTAATTCCTTTAAGATATTTGAATATCTCAGAATCTGTGGATAAGATAAGCACACTCTTTTTATTAAGAGCCTTTTTATAAAGCTTAAGTGATTTTAGGAATGAATAAAATTCTGGATCTTTACTGTATGCCTCTGCATATATCTGTGCTGCCTCTGCATCTGCCTTACCTTTTATTTCCTGGCTCTTTTCATATGCCTCTGACATTATCCTCTTTAGTTCCTTTTCCATTTCTCCTTCTATCCTTCTTGCCTCTCCTCTTCCTTCTGACCTGAGCTTTTCTGCAATCCTCTTTCTCTCTGCAATCATTCTTGCATATACTGCCTTTCTTACCTGTTCCACATAGTTTACCCTCTTTATATCAACATCTACTAATTGAATACCAAATGCCTTTAATTTAGGAGCTGCTTGCTTCTCTATAAGATTTAATATCCCTTCTCTTCCTACTTTTACTTGTGGAAGCTGAACCTTTAGTTCCTTTCCCAATACCATCTCAAAGGTATCCAGTTTCCTGTTAGTTAATCTTACCGTCTCTATAAGAGGATAAGAGCTTATGACATTTCTTACTGCAGAATCTATAATATCATCCAATCTTGCCTGTGCACCTATCTCATTATTTACTGTTTCATAGAACTTTAAAGGATCTACTATTTTCCATCTTGCAAATGTATCTACCCAGATAAAGGTTTTGTCTTTTGTAGGGATTTGTCCTGGCTCTCCATCCCATTCCAATATATTTTTTGGAAAGAAGTGAACCTGCTGAATAAATGGTATTCTAAAATATAGACCGGCCTCTCTATGAATAGCTACAGGTTTCCCAAATTGTGTGACTACTACTTGCTCTGTTTCATCTATAGTGTATGCAGAAAAAAGAAAAAGGATTATAAAGATTATAAGCAGAATTGTAATATATCTTTTCATTTTTCGCTTTTCTGCTTTTCTATTTCTTTGCTTAGATCCAGAATATTCAGAAGGTTCTTTTGTTCTTTATCTATGACATATATCTTCCCAACATGTGGAAGAATATCTTCCATTGCCTCTAAATAAAGCCTTTTTAGTGTAATATACTTTGCTTCTTTATAAGCTGAATAAAGACTTAAAAATCTTGCCACATTTCCTCTTGCTTCATTTACCTTTGCAATTGCATATCCCTGTGCTTCCTCTATCATCTTCTCTGCCTTTCCTTTAGCAGCTGGTATGATTTTATTATATTTTTCTCTTGCTTCATATATCAGCCTTTCCCTTTCCTGCATTGCCTGATTCACTTCATTAAAGGAGCCCTGGACAGGCTCTGGAACATTTGTATTCTTTAACACTATATTCACTACCTTTATTCCTGTCTCTACTTCATCTAATTTCTTTTGAAGAAGTCTCTTTGCCTCATATGCTATTTCTTGCCTCTTTGTAAGAACCTCATTAATGCTTCTATCTCCAACTACCATTCTCATCGATGCCTCTGCCAGATCCCTGAGTGTATCCCTTACATTTCTTACCTTAAATAGGTAATCATAAGGATTACTTATACGATACTGAACAACCCAGGGAACAATTGCCACATTCAAGTCTCCAGTAAGCATAAGTGCTTCTGCCTTATAAATTCCACTCGTAGCATAATGTGTTCTTATTCCTGCCTGAAGGGTGCGAAAGCCAAATTCTTCCTTATATATATGTCTTACCCTTACCTTTGTGACCTTTTCTATAAATGGAAGTTTAAAGTTCAATCCAGGCTGGCATATTCGGACATATTTCCCGAATCTTTGAATTACTCCTACTTCATCAGCACTAACTGTAAATATACATGAGTAGGCAATAAAGATAGCTATAAAAATAAGTACAATTATGTTTCCACCAGAAGATTTAAAGAAATTATTCTTCTTTATCTTTTTCAATATCTCAGATGGGGAAGATTCCCTTCTCTCCTGCCACTCTTCCCAATTCCAATTCATGAAGTGAAGGATATATACAAAATTTCCTTAAGTCAAGTATCTATTGGCAATCGTCATTTATGTTGGAAGATGCAAAACAACTCCTATAAAAGATTTTTTACCCAGGAAGAGAATCTATTTAGAGGAGATTTAGAGGTGTCTTCATTTAGATCAAGGGCAACATGAATAAGGGAAGGACGTTCTTCAAGAATAAAATTAGCTGCCATTTCTGCTGAATATGCTGTAAGACTTGCACATTGTTCCACATGTTTATCCTTATTATTCTTTACTTTCTTTGTTAGGATACGACAGCATGTGGCCTTATTTTTTATCTTAAAAGAGTTGTGGAGAGTATGAGAGATCCTTCTTGCAAGCTTCCTCCTCTTCCATAATGGAAATTCTATAAGAATAAGTCCACATGCCATTATTGCCCCACTTAATGCACCACAGAGACACCCGGCTTGACCAAGACCTTCACAAAATGGAGCAGAAAGAGAAATTGCCTGCTTTTCTGTAAGTCCTCCCTTAAATACTTCATTTATTGTTACCAATATTGCTTCAGCACAAAGGAATTTTCCACTTTTAAATAGGCTATATGCCTTTTTTCCAACAGCCTTAGCCAATCTAACCTTTTCAGTATCCATCTCTTTTTTCCAAAAACTTTACCCCAAGAATATAAAGAAAGTAAGAAGGATATACAAATTGGAAATTTTGATTTTAAAGCGATCTTCTATCGGTTTTTTAGATAAACTGAAATTAAGATTGCTCAGACAAGGTCGAGATGGTATAAAAAAAGAAGACTCAAAAAGGGAGGAGAAGATGCCAATTTATGAATTTAGATGTATGAATTGTGGGATGGTCTTTGAAAAGCTCTTTATATCAAGAGACGAAAAAGTAGAGTTAAGCTGTCCTCATTGCAAGTCTGAAAG
>JALVZP010000091.1 GCA_027037575.1 Desulfobacterales bacterium
TTAATCTCCTTAATGCAAGTGGATATTCTGCCCTACAATATATAAATCCCTTATTTGCACCAATTGCCTTTGCACCAATTATCATTCCTTCAAGGACCGCATGGGGATCTCCTTCAAGCACGCTTCTATCCATAAATGCACCAGGGTCACCTTCATCGGCATTGCAGATTATATATTTCACATCTCCAGGTGCCTTCCTTGCAAACTCCCATTTTAGTCCTGTTGGAAATCCTGCACCTCCCCTTCCTCTAAGCCCTGACTTTTTTACCTCATCTATTATCTCTTCTGGTTTCATTTCAAGAAGTGCCTTTGCTGCTGCCATATACCCATCTCTTGCAATATATTCATCTATGTTTTCAGGGTCTATAAGACCTCTGTTTTTAAGCACAATCGTCATCTGTTTTGAAAAAAATGGGATCTGATCCAAAAATGGTATAGTTTCAGGAGGTGCTGGCTTCTTATACATGAGCTTTTCTACCGGCCTTCCCTTAAGAAAGTGTTCTTCTACAAGGTATGGTATATCTTCTGGCTTTAGCTTCTGATAAAAGATATTGTCTGGCTTAACAACCATAACAGGACCCTGTGCACAAAATCCATTACATCCCGTCTCAATAATTGCAATCTCTTTGTCAAGCTCCCTCTTTTTTAGCTCTTCCTCAAGAACCCTTTTTATTTCTTTGCTTCCCGATGCCTGACATCCTGTTCCACTACAAAGCATAAGATGCATTCTATACTTTGCCATCTTTTATCCCTCCTTACTTCTTGCTAATACAAACTGTGTCAGGACCTCTCCTTCTAATACATGCTTCCTGAATACCTGGATAGCCTTGTCTCTGTCCATATGTTGATATACAACAGGAGGCTGACCTTCTATTTCAACTGTTATATTTGGCTCAGTACTACACATACCAATACATCCAGCAGTTGTAACAACAATATCTGATCTATCTGTCTTTTCAAGCTCTTCTAATATCGCCTTAAGGCATTCCCTTGCACCAGCAGCAATACCACATGTTCCCATATGAACAATAATCTTTACCTTTGCTTTTCCTTCCCTTAATGCTATCTCCTTTTTTGCCCTTTCTCTTATTTTCTTAAGATCCTCTATTGTAAGCTTTGGCATAGGAATCCCTCCACATATATTTTCCAGCAGATATTTCTTTCAGTCCTTTTTCTATTTCTTCTTTTAAATAATTAAGAACCTTAGGATGATTTATAGGAACACCCTCAAGCTCTTCTTTTATCTTCCCTGTATCAAAAAAAAACTTTTTTTCATCTACTTTGTGGCTATATCTTATATCTACATTTCCCCTTAGAATAAGTGCAATTATAGTAGTTACCATATCACCTAAGGGAGGAAGATCAATATGATCAAGCCTTAGTTTTGCCTTAATCAATGTTCCCTTTCCCAGGGATGAATCAATAGCAAGACTGCCATCACACATATCACAAGTCTCTTTTAAAAGTGAGATACCAAGTCCAACCTTCTTTGATTTTGTAGTAAAAAACGGATCATCTATCTTTTTTAATATTCTCCCATTTATCCCTTTTCCATTGTCCTTTATGCAGATTTCAAGGATATCCCTTTTATAGTCCTCTTTTATGGATATATCAATAAAGTTTGCTCCTGCACTAATACTATTTTCTGCAATATCCAATATATGCATAGAAAGTTCTTTCATCATGTTACAGATCTTCCTTCCTATTTTTATAGGCAGATATTGCTATCATATCCAACCATCTCCTCTTACTTGGAATCATATCTAACCCGGCATATTGGAGAGAATAGGAGTGAGTATATTTGCGTTGAATATTTTCATCTTATCCCAAGCTCATAGAGTTTTCCTGCTATCAGGAAGCTGGAAAATCCTGATAAAATAATTGGAATTTCCTCTTCATCCGCTTTCTCTATTGTCTCTTGGTCTGGCTCATAATTTGAGGAAATAATAATTCCTGCCATTTCTTTTAGAACTGCAACTGCTACAATATTTGGATGTGTCTGTATCGTAATCCACACACAACCTCTTGGTGCATTTCCCATAACATCACTTAGAAGATCCCCGCAATACCCACTCCTTATTTCTCTACTGACTTTATCCTTTCCACTTACAATCTTGAAATTTAGTTTTTCTATAATATCCTTAATCCTCATAATCTATAATTGTTTTTGCTTTCTTTAATATCTTCGCCATACTTTCTAAGCTTTTAGCAATCATTTATATCTTTCAAGTATCTGCTTTACATCATCAATGCTGATCTTTCCGTATGTATCATTGTCAACCATCATAACAGGAGCAAGACCACATGCCCCAAGGCATCTTACTACCTGAAGAGAAAATCTCCTATCTTCTGTAATTCCACCTGGCTCTATTCCATATTCATTACAGATAAATTCCCGGATCCTGTTGCTTCCCTGAGCATAGCAAGCTGTTCCTTCACATACCTTTATTATATGTCTTCCTTGAGGAACCATTGAAAAGAAGGAATAAAAGCTTATAACACCATATATGGCACTTCCCGGAATATTTAGTTTTTCACTCAGATACTCCTGCAGCTCTTTTGGGATATAACCAAGTATCTCCTGACATTCTGTAAGAACAGGAATAAGGCATCCAGGCCTGTGTATATTCTTTTCTATTACCTCATCTATCTTCTTCATAACCTCTGGGGTTAGATCTGGATTAAGCTGGTAAAGCTCTTCATGTGTCATAACTTACCTCCTTAGAGCTTTTCTATCCTTACAGCACACACCTTGTATTCAGGAATCTTTGCTACAGGATCAAGTGCTTTTCCATTTGTAAGCACATTTGCAGCTGCATCTGCATAGTGGAATGGGATGAACACTGTTCCTTTATCCACCCTTTCTGTAACAATTGCCTTTGCTTTTATCTCACCCCTCCTGGATGAAATCTTTACTATATCATTACTTTTTATTCCAAGCCTTCTTGCATCTTCCTTAGATATCTCAACAAAACATTCTGGGCTAATTTCATTCAGGGGTGTTCTCATTGTCATTGTCCTTGTATGGTACTGGTAGAGTATCCTTCCTGTAGTAAGGAAGAATGGATAGTCTTTGTCAGGAAGCTCTGCTGGTGGAATGTATTCTATTGCATGAAACAGTCCTTTTCCCCTTACAAATTTGTCTACATGAAGTATTGGTGTCCCTGGATGATCAGGTGTAGGACATGGCCAATGAATCCCTTCCTTTTTTATCCTTTCATAGCTTATTCCAGCATAAGAAGGTGTAACAGAAGCAATCTCTCTCATAATATCCTTTGCACTTCCATAATTCATTGGATATCCCATCCTGGTTGCTATCTCACATATTATCTTCCAGTCCTCCTTTGCCTCACCAACAGGAGAAACTGCCCTTCTTACACGTTGAACCCTTCTTTCTGTATTTGTAAATGTCCCTTCCTTTTCAGCAAAGGAAAGGGATGGAAGGACTACATGAGCAAATTGGGCAGTTTCTGTGAGGAATATGTCCTGGACAACGAGAAATTCTAATCTCTTAAGTGCCTCCTTTACATGATTTGTATCAGGATCAGATACCACCGGATTTTCTCCCATGATATAGAGTGCCTTTAGCTTCCCTTCATGGGCGGAATCCATCATCTCTGTTACAGTAAGACCAACCTCTTCTGGAAGGCTATCTACTGCCCATGCCTTCTCCATCTTTTCTCTTGCCTGAGGATCATCTACCCTTTGATATCCTGAATAGACATTTGGAAGCCCTCCCATATCACATGCACCTTGAACATTATTCTGTCCTCTAAGTGGATTTACTCCTCCACCTTCTACTCCCACATTTCCACAAAGCATAGCCAGATTTG
>JALVZP010000092.1 GCA_027037575.1 Desulfobacterales bacterium
AGAGGAGCAATGAGGGAGATAATGGAGATCATGCATAGGACCCACATGGGTGTTGATCAGGACTATAGAAACCTCATACTTCAGATATGTAGGACTGCACTTGTAGATGGCTGGGGCGGATCAATGGTAGCAACAGAGGTGTCTGATATGCTATTTGGAACACCCATGCCTGTCAGGACAGAAATAAATATGGGGTGTCTAAAGGAGGATCATGTAAACATAATTATTCATGGGCATGAACCAAATCTACTGGAGTCCATGATAGAGTCAGTGAATGATCCTACCCTTATAAAGCTTGCTCAGGATGCAGGAGCAAAGGGAATTAACCTTGTTGGAATGTGCTGCTCAGGACTTGAGATGCTTTCTCGCTACGGGCTTCCCCATGCAGGAAACTTTATGTCAACAGAAGCAGTCCTTATAACAGGAGCAGTAGATGCAATGGGTGTAGATGTCCAGTGTATAAAGCAGGCACTTTCTACTGTTGCAAAGTGCTATGGGACAAAATTTTTTACAACAAATCCAAGATGTAAGATTGAAGGTGCAGAACATATAGAATTTGATGAAAAGAATCCAAGAAAATGCACAGATCAGATAGTAGAGATGGCCATAATCAGGTTTAAGAACAGGAAGGCAAAGATTGAGATACCAAATATAAAGAATATGGGTGTGTTTGGATTCTCCCGTGAGTATATAAGCTATATGCTTGGTGGAATATTCAGGGGATCATATTTTCCTTTAAATGATAACATAATAAATGGTAGGATTAGAGGTGTGGCAGGTGTTGTTGGTTGCACAAATCCAAGGGTAAAGCAGGACTGGGTCCATGTGGAGTTGGTGAAGGAGCTTATAAAGAATGATGTACTGGTGGTTCAAACAGGATGCTCTCAGATTGCACTTGCAAAAGCAGGGCTATGCACTCCTGAGGCAGCATACCTTGCAGGAGATGGACTGAGGGAGGTATGTGAAGCAGTTGGAATGCCTCCTGTTCTTGGATGTGGTGCATGTGTGGATAATAGCCGTATACTTATGGCATGCGTAGAGATGGTAAGGGCAGGGGGTCTTGGAGAGAGCCTTGCAGACCTTCCTGTTGCAGGAGCAGCACCTGAGTGGATGAGTGAAAAGGCAATAGCAATTGGACAATACTTTGTTGCCTCAGGTATATTAACCGTATTTGGTGTAACATTTCCTGCCACAAAGGAGACAAAGTTCTATAATCTGCTGTTTAGTGGACTTGAGGATATGGGATTGGGTAAATGGGGATTTGCAAAAGATCCCCATGAAATGGCTAAGATGATGATAGAACATATAGATAAGAAGAGGAAGGAGCTTGGAATAGACAAGGAAAGAGAGAGGATACTCTTTGATATGGCAGCAAGGCGAGAGATGGAAATGGTTTAAAATAAAAACAACTGAAGTTTGTTATGAGCAATGAAGAAAGACCATTAAAAGGATGTGCAGCAGAGGGGAGGAATGTAACCATTATAAAGTGCAGGTGTCCAAATTGTGGAAATGAGATTACCATAGAGGAATGTAGGGCAAATCAGATATAACCTGTTTTTGCCAAAAGGAGGAATTTATGAATATTCTGCAGATAGAAGATCTTTGTGTAAGCATAGGGGATAGGGAGGTTCTTAAAGGAATTGATCTCTTTATCCCCCGGGGAGAAGTCCATACACTGTTTGGTCCAAATGGATCAGGGAAGACCACCCTTCTTTCTGCAATCATGGGATTTGAGGGATATAGGGTTACTCGTGGAAAGATAATCTTTAATGGAGTGGACATAACAGAGCTCCCTACATATGAAAGGGCAAGATTGGGCTTGGGAATATCCTTTCAGAAACCTCCAGCAATAAATGGTGTAAAGCTAAAGCAGCTTGCCCAGATATGTGCCAAGGAGGATGGAAAGAGGCTTGAAGAATTTGCAGAAATGCTTAATCTAAAAGAGCATTTAGAAAGGGAAGTGAATGTAGGATTTTCTGGAGGGGAGGTAAAGAGATCTGAGCTGCTTCAGCTCCTTCTTCAAAGACCTGAACTTGTGCTCTTAGATGAGCCAGAATCAGGAGTAGATCTTGAAAATATCGCTATTATTGGAGAGGCCATAAATATACTTCTTGGAAAAAAGGTTGCTTCTACGGAGGAAAAGTCAATAAAGAGGATAAAGGAGGAAAGGAAGAAGGCTGCACTCCTTATAACACATACAGGACATATACTCGATTATGTGGATGCAGACAGAGGGCATGTGCTTCTAAATGGAAAGATAGTCTGTTCTGGGAATCCGAGAGAAATTCTAAGCACTATAAAGGATCATGGATACGAGGAATGCTATAGATGTTTTAAAGATGAATTTAAAGGGGGATAAGAGATGGGAAATGAGATAGAGAGGATAGTAAAGGAGATAAAGGACGAAGCACCTCCTCGTAGTGAAGAAGAGATAAAAAGACTCTCTGAGGAGGAAAGGAATCTGCTCTTAAAGACAGGAATAGATATTTTAGGAAAAAATAGGTGTGGCCTTTTCTTTCAGCATGACCATTCTGTTATAAAGTGTGAGAGCATGGTAGATGGTGTAGAGGTCATGGATATTGAAGAGGCAAGAAAAAGATATGGTCTTGAAGAATACTGGTGGAAACTAATTCCTCCTGACAAGGATATATGGACGAAAAGGGCAGCAGAACACCAGGAGCATGGATATTTCATTAGATCCTTTGAAGGTGCAAAGGTAACATATCCAGTTCAGTCTTGTCTTTATCTTTCTATGGATAGGCTCGCACAGGATGTTCATAACATAGTCATAGCAGAAGAGGGTTCAGAACTTCATATAATAACAGGATGTGCTGCAGGGCCTCATGTAAGATCTGGACTTCATGTAGGAATAAGTGAATTTTATGTGAAGAAAGGGGCAAAGCTAAGGTTTACTATGATACATAATTGGGCAGAGGAGATGGCAGTTCGTCCAAGAACTGTAGTAGTTGTAGAGGAGGGAGGAAGCTTTGAATCAAACTATATATGCCTTCTTCCTGCAAGGGATCTACAGATGTATCCAACAGCAATACTTTCTGGAAAGGATGCAGTAGCAACATTTAATACGGTTCTTCTTGCAAAGGAAGGCTCATATATGGATACAGGCTCAAGGGTAGTGCTTAAGAAGGAAGGCTGTAGGGCAGAGATAATATCGAGGGCAGTCTCAGTGGGTGGAACGATAATAGCAAGGGGACATCTTGTGGGAGAGGCACCTGGAGTGAAGGCACATCTTGAATGCAAAGGCCTTCTTCTTTCTCCAAAGGGAGTAATTCATGCAATACCTGAGCTTGAAGGAAGGACATCAGATCTGGACATGTCACATGAGGCAGCAGTTGGAAAGATAGCAAAGGAGGAGATTGAGTATCTTATGGCAAGAGGATTAACAGAGCAGGAGGCAACATCCCTTATAGTAAAGGGTTTTTTAAGCATTGATATAGAAGGTCTTCCAGATGAACTAAAAAGGGAGATAGATGGCCTTATTTCAACTGTGGAGAAGGAGGGATTGTAGATTGAGATAGGGTATGTAGCTTTCCACAAGCCTAAGCGCCCTTAGGATCGCCTCATTTATAGAGTATTTTTTATTCGAGAGATAGGGGTCAATGGTTATTAGTCTTATGCTATAGTGAGGAGCTATTGGGATATCAGAAATAAAATAGCTTGCATCGATTTTGTAATTTTTCTTTAAATATGGGCATGCCCAAAGGATTGGTCTTGATCTTTTGTCCAGTATAAAGGAAAAGCCAAACAGCCTACATACAAGCCCCCTTTTCTCATACATCATGCATCCA
>JALVZP010000093.1:0-3206 GCA_027037575.1 Desulfobacterales bacterium
ATGTTTCTCATAGCATCTCTTTCTCTTTTCAATATTATTTTAAGAAAAGATAATTTTGCTTCTCTTAAACCTATCATAATCAGAATCTTTTTTCATAAGAATAAAATTTCTATTTACCTGAAGAGATATAGGAAAGGACATTTCTATCAGAAAAGGCTGAAGCAATTGCAGATAAAAGGGCTCCATTACAACTGTCATACAAATCTTTTGCTATATACTCAGAATGAAAAACTTGCCAATAGTCATCTCCTAATTTCACATTCAGATCAACTGAACAATTAATTTTACTAAAACCCCACCTTACGTGGACATTTGTCACTGCCAAGGACACTTTTTTTACTGCAAGATCAGAAATATGTGCACCTCTCTGTCTTAATACTTCAGAAAATAGATCTACACTTATATTTGTCCAGTCGTGCAAATTGACTTTCCATTTATGTCTATATTCTCCCAATTCTTTTTCTTTATCTGGTTCAGCATTTATTACCTGAATCTCCTTAACAGCTTTAAAGGAAGGAATTTTATAGAAGAAATAGTTTTCTTCTATTGTATCAGGCACATAATATCTATCCTCATTAGGACAATAGCATGAAGTAATAAAAGAAATAAAGATTAAGGCTATAAACAGTCTTTTCATGGTTATTTTTCAGTAGAAAATTCTATTTTCAATAAATTTCTATTTGGAACCCATTTTCCTCCTTTTGCTTCACAACTTTCTTTATCCCTTGCAACTGGAACCCAGATTTTCCCTTTCCTTTCACAGTCTATTCTATTTTTTGCCCTGGGTATCCATTTATATCCCATGTTTTTACATTTCTCCTCTGTTATACCTGGAATCCATTTTCCTCCCCTTAATCTACATTCTAAAAGATTATCGGCCTTTGCACCTTCACAATGGGCTGCCTCAAAAGGTTTACCATTTTTATCAATACATATATCTTCATCAGACTTCCCATTTATATCCATGCATTTAGCAGTATCAGGCATCCCATTTTTATCCATGCATATATAGCACTGATAGGCTTCTCCTCTCAACACATGATAATCACCAAAATCTATAAAGACATGAGTAGCTCCAATTTCTGCTGCATTATCTAAAAGTTTATCCAATGCATTGTTATACGCTATAGAACGTCCAATACTACTCCAGGATATCAATCCTGCTCCAGAAAAAGATCTTCCTTTTACATTCCCAAGAAATTTACATTGGGATTCACATAACTGGACTTGTTCTACATTGACTATGCGAACCCTGCTTGCCCTTGTTGTCATATCAGTAGCAGCACATGAACAAAATAGCAAGATAATAAAAAATAGGAAAAACAGCCTTTTAATGGACAATAATGATGTCATTTGGCTTTAACCTTATATTTATTTCTGGATATTTTCCTTCTATTGCCCTTCTATAAGAAAAAGGTATGTTCTGCTGTTTGCCTTTTATCATCCTTACAATTGTAATATGATCTTTATCTGCCCATTCATTAAGTCCACCTGCCCAACCAAGTGCTTGAAGAACTGTCATATTATCATAAAGTTCATATGCCCCAGGTTTTCTTACATTTCCTATTACAAAGACCCTTTCTCTTGCCTCAAACTCTTTCTTTTGAACATAACTTACATATATTATATCTCCTGGCAATATCTTAGGCATTCCTTTTGCACCCCGTTTAAATTCACCTAGGAATTTTTGCAGGTTATATCTCATATACACTTTTCCACTTCTTATTATCAAGATATTACTTAATTCTGCATCATCTCTGAATCCCCCTGCCTGTGCAATAAGGGTAAGAAGATCTGTCCCTTCCTTTGCTTCATATATACCAGGATGATAAACTGCTCCCAAGATTTTTATCTTTTTTTTGGTCTCTTTTTCAAGTTTTGAAGGTGGAGGAGTCCATACATTCAGTGTCCTTTTTATATTACCAAAAGTTGGCGAAATTGGAACAAATATAATATCTTCATTATGGACAGGAGTTAATAGCCGGGGATCTCCTGTTACTTTGTATTGGTATAAATTTACTCTAATTACCTTTCCTTTTCTTCTTATTTCTACATCACTCATGACTGCACCATCTACTGCACCACCAGCAACTGCTATAACCTCTTGAATATTTGCATCTTCCGGGACATTGTATTTTCCTGGTTTTGCAACATGTCCAACAACTTGAACAAAATGTTTCTTCTTTATTATCCCAACATCTACTTTGCCAGCTCTTTGTAAGTATTTAGGAAGTCTCCTTCTTATCATTTCCTTTACTTCTTCAGGTGTCTTATTATTTACATAAAAATGCCCATATTCAGGAATATAAATATATCCCTTTTCATCTACCTCCAATTTATTCCATGCCAATGCCATCTTTAAATTCATAACATCAATAGGACTTGGAACCGAAGTAGGGGCAGTTCTTTGGGGTATACTTATAAACAGAAGATCACCACTATCTATTTTCTCCACAAACTTTTTGGGAGGAGGGATATATATAGTATCATTTGGAGATAATTCTAAATATTGAGATAGATTCAGATGAATCACTTTTTTTCCTCTTTTCAATACTATTTTAGACAGATTCGCACCAGGAATTGCTCCTCCTGCCATGTTTATCAAATCTTTCAAGAAAATTTTGTAAGGCACACGATACCACCCTGGATATCTTACTCCTCCCAATATATGAACATAGCGAGTCCTTTTTACAAGCCGTGCAGATACCTTTTTCCCTTTTTCAATATAATTTGCGAGTTCTTTGGTTAAAACATCTTCAAGTTCAGAAATGCTCATCCCTTTAACATATACTTTCCCTATAAGCATCATATATATGTATCCATCAGGACTTACATCATAATTATGAGTTAGATTTCTTTGATCAGGCACTTGGATATAAATAACATCACCTGGTAGAAGAGAAAGCTTAGAATTTTCCTTTAAGTTTTTTGCATCAAGATTATTTGACAAGAATGTTATAAAAAGTAGAATGAAGGAGACAAAGAATACCTTTTTTACCATACTTTTCATTGTAGGAATTATGAACCAGACCTATAGAATTTTTGTTTTAATATTGCTCCTGTTAGGCTCATTCTGCTGTGCCAATAAAGACTCTTCAAAACAGGCTAAAAAATTTTATCATCAAGCAATGATATTAGTAAAGAAGAAAAAGCTTAATGAAGCGGAAATATATCTTAAAAAAGCTATAGATAAATTCCCTTCTTTC
>JALVZP010000093.1:3216-3804 GCA_027037575.1 Desulfobacterales bacterium
ATATCAATTATCAAAAATATATGAAAGGGAAGGTCGTATACAAGATGCCGTATATGAGCTAAATGAGATATTAAAATTAGATCCCAATTTTTTGAAAGCAAAAAAACTCCTTGCCAAGTTGCTTTTTAAAACTGGTGATTATAAAAGAGCTATCACCTTATGCAAAAGTATTCTTAAACAAAACAAAAATGATTTGGATATATATTTTATCCTGGCCAATTCATTTAGAGCACTTAAAGACATGGACAATTATGTAAAGGTACTTAATAAAGCAAGATCTTATTATCCCAAAAATCCAGATTTATTAATTAATCTTTCATATGGATATTTGGAATTAGGAGACTTAAAGAAAGCATATAATTTAATAAATCAAGCAGTAAAAGCTAATCCTAAAAATATAAATGTCTATATTGCACAAGCCGTTATATATGAAGCAAGTGGTAATATAGCCAAGGCAGAAAATCTATTTTTAAATATAGTAAAAAGATTTCCTGATAATCCAAAAAGTTATGATTCATGCACTAAGTTTTATCTTAGGAGGAAAAAATTTGATAAGGCTCAATATATCCTTACAAATGCCCTTAAACA
>JALVZP010000094.1:0-2885 GCA_027037575.1 Desulfobacterales bacterium
CCAGCATTTACTCCTATCCTTATAGGAATATTTGCCTCCTTTGCCTTCTTTATAATCTGCCTAAGTCCATCCTGCTTTATATTTCCTGGATTTATCCTTATTCCATCTGCACCACTATCTATTGCCATAATTGCAAGCTTAGGATCAAAGTGTATATCAGCAATAAGAGGAATATCTGTCCTTTTCTTTATTTCACCAAAGCTTTTTGCTGCATCCTCATCTGGTATAGCAACCCTCACTATCTCACATCCTGCCTTTTTTAACTCCTCTATCTGCCTTAATGTAGAATCTACATCCCTTGTATTTGTGTTTGTCATGGACTGAACAACAACTGGCGCACCACCTCCTATTGGCACATTCCCTACATATATCCTTCTTGTCTTTTTTCTCTTAATCATCTTAATATCTCCTTATTTGAACCTTATCTTCCTTTATGACTACCTGGATGGCTCCATCCTTCCTCTTTATAGAAATATCCTTTTTCCCAGATCTTATATGGACTTCTGGCCTCTTTGTCCTTATGGAGATTAGCCTTCCTTTGTAGAGAATAATGACATCTCCTTTCCTTTTATAACTTACCTTCACTCCATCTGTATGCTCCATTATCTCATCTACTCTCTTAGCATGAAATATCTCTTCGATGGCCTTGCTGTCTTCAGGAAACCTGGAGATAACATACCCTATTCTTCTTATCCTTGAATAGCATAAAAATGGAATAATCACCATATTTGTGATGTATGGCCTCTTTTGCAGGTTACATATAAGGATCCTCTTTCCATAAGGAAGCTCTACTAAGCAGGCATTTCCCCTTCCAGTATCCAAAAGTGCAATTCTGAGGTCTTTGTATAGTCTTGTCTTATAGATCCAGATGGCTGCGTCAAATATGACCAGAAGAGAAAGGAAGATCATTCCATATCTCTTTATTCTCCTTTCCCTTATTACCACTAAGAGATAGATAAAGGCATAGTAGATGAGTATTTCAAGAAATGTTGTCTTAAAGAGCCATATGCTTGAAAAAGGTATATTTGACCAGAACTCTGCGATTCTCAGCATAAGATGAAGTCCAATCACACTTACATGAAGGATAATGGAAGAGATCTCTGTAGATAAGGGGAGAAATAGGATAGATGCAAATGAAAGAGGAAGAACCCACAGTCCAAGTATAGGGATTGCCGTGATATTTGCAGGTATAGAGAATAAAGGGAGTCTGTAAAAGTAGTAAAGGAGGATAGGGAAAAGGATGATCAGGGCAGATAAGGTTACGGAAATAAGATCAGTCATGTAACCAAAAAATATACCCTTCTTTTTAAAAATTCTGCTTATTGCTCCCTTTATATGAGGCATAAGTAAGATGATTCCCATAACGGAGGTAAATGAAAGCTGAAATGATGGGCTAAGGATAGATTCTGGATGAATAGAAAGGATTATGATCCCTGAAAGGCAAAGCGAGGAGATAATGTCATCCTGTTTTTCAAATATGATAGAGATGAGATAGACGAGTATCATTATCATTGCCCTTTGCGTTGGAAGCCTCATTCCAGATATAAGGCAATACGCAAGGACAGGAATTATGGTGATTGCTGAAGAAAGCTTTTCTGGATCAGTAGTAAGTGTAAGCCTATAGGATCTCAGTATAAGCCACCTTATCGTCATAAAAGAAAGCCATGCAATTAGCCCTATATGAAGTCCTGATACAGCAAGTATATGGCCAAGTCCTGCCCTATTTATCATCCCTCTTATCTCAGGATCTAATCCTTTCCTTTCTCCAAGAATAAGTGCGGATATCAGCTGGAAATCCTCTTTAGAAAGCTCTCTCTTAAAGAATCTCCTTATTGGTGATTTAAGACGCTCTTCCATATTGTATGGAAATGGAAGCCTTCCATTGCCCATATAGACAACATATCTTGGATCACTGATATATACCTTATATCTTATCCCAATCCTTTCCATGTATGCCTTATAGTCAAAGGATCCTGGATTTTTAAAGCCTTTGATTTCTCTTATCTTGCACAAGAATCTGATGTGATCTGAAGGCATAAGAGAAAGACTTTTTGTATTAAATACTACTGCCAAGACATCCTGATCATATACCCTGCACCTAAACCTTACTGTATTTCCTCTTACATAGGGAGGTTCAAGAACAACTCCTTCAAGGCTTACATAGTCCCTTTTCAAATAAGGAGAAAGCATATCCCTTCTTTGAAAAGTAGAGTTTCTGTAGAATATCCCACCTGAACAAAAGAAGATGAAAAGGACAATTAAGGTTCTCTTTCTCCTGCTTAGTGGAAAAAATATAAGAGTAAGGGTAGAAAGGACGATAAGGGAAAGGAAGATAAAGAAGAGATCGGTTTTCAGGCTATGGAAGGTATATATTCCTAAACAGAGAGAAAGAAATAGTAGCACAATTGGTCTTTTCATAGCAGAAAATTGGATATGATGTCTCCAAAGAAGACATATACTATTGCACCAAGAGAAAGAAAGGGGCCAAATGGAATAACTCCTCCTTTTCTCCTATTCTTTATCAGACCATATATTGATCCAGAGAATGAGCCTATCATTATTACAGGAAGGATTGATCTTATTCCAAGCCATGCCCCTATCATTGCCATGAGCTTTATATCTCCTCCTCCCATACCTTCCCTCTTCCAGATAAACATGTATGTCAAAGAGATAAAAAGGAGAGACCCTCCGCCAATTAAGAGTCCCAAGATGGAATCTACGATCCCTTTTGTGAGTAGATGAAAAAGAAGTCCTAACATGATTCCTGGAATAGTTATTATGTCTGGGATGATCTTATGCTGGAAATCTATAAATGTGACTAAAATGAGGGAATAAACAAAAGGAAGCAAGAAGAAAAAGTTTGTAGAAAGGCCAAATCTTAGGAA
>JALVZP010000094.1:2895-3769 GCA_027037575.1 Desulfobacterales bacterium
GATTCGACCAATGGATATTGAACAGAGATAGGGCTTCCACAGTATCTGCATTTTCCTTTTAGAATGAAATAGCTTATAATAGGTATGTTATCGTAGAATTTGATGGGTCTTTTGCAGCTTGGACAAAAAGAAGAAGGTTTTATAATAGAAATACCACGGGGAATCCTATAGATACAGACATTGAGGAAGCTTCCTATGGCAAGTCCAATGAAAAAGAAAAAGGCACCAATCATAACCATTAACCCAGAGCACCCCCAAAGGCATACACTAAAGATGATAGCAGATATACTGGATAAAGGGGGTATAATTGCCTATCCAACAGACACATTCTATGGCATTGGATGTGATCTATATAATAAATCCAGCATAAGGCTCATCTATCAAATCAAAAAGAGACCTCTAAGTAAACCTTTTTCTTTTATATGTAGCAGCATAAAACAGATTAGCGAGTATGCAGTTGTAACAGATTATGCATATAGGATCCTAAAAAGATATTTTCCAGGGCCATATACATTTATCCTAAAAGGGACAAGACTTGTTCCAAAACTTCTATTAACAAAGAGGAAAGAAGTCGGAATAAGGATGCCTAATAATAAAATCTGTCTTGGCATTGTAGAGATCCTTGGAAGACCAATCATAAGCACGAGTGCAGGATATGATGACCCTTATGAGATAAGGGATGTGTATGGCTATTATTTAGATGCAATAGTGGATGGAGGAATTATATATCCTGAGCCTTCTTCTGTTGTCTCTCTAATTGATGACAAACCAAAGGTATTAAGGGAAGGAAAGGGGGATGTAAGTGAGTTTCTAATGGAGCAAGAAGAGGAAGAGGAGGAAGAATATGAGGAATATTATTAGAATCCTCTGAAAC
>JALVZP010000095.1 GCA_027037575.1 Desulfobacterales bacterium
TTGCATACTTCCATGCCTCTACCACCTCATTTGCATCACATGGCCTTATTACTGTAAGTCCTGGAATTGCCCTAAGACATGCAAACTGCTCTATTGGCTGATGTGTTGGGCCATCCTCTCCAACACCAATACTGTCATGACTGAATACATATATTACTTTCAGCTTCATCATGGCTGCCATTCTTATTGCAGGTCTCATATACTCGGAGAATATCAGAAATGTTCCACCATAAGGGATAAGTCCATCATAAAGTGCCATTCCATTTAATATTGCTGCCATACCATGTTCCCTTACTCCAAATCTTAAGTTCCTTGCCCTATAGCTTCCTGCCTGAAAATCTCCCTCCTCTAAAAGAAGTGTCTTATTGGAGGGCCCAAGATCAGCAGACCCTCCTATTATATTTAATATCCTGGATGCAAGGATATTTAATACTTTTCCAGATGCTACCCTTGTAGGCATCCCTTCTTTGTCTGGCATAAATTCTGGAAGATCCTTGTCCCATCCTTCAGGAAGCTCTCTTTTTAGCATCTTTTCAAGCCTTTCTGCATCCTCTGGATATTTCCTTTTATATTCTTGATATTTCCTGCTCCACTCATCTTCTAATTTTTTTCCTCTTTCTATAGCCTTTCTAAAATGAGAAAGTACCTCCTCTGGAATATAGAATTCCTTAGGGGGCCATCCTAAGTGTCTTCTTGTCCACTCCACTTCCTCAGTCCCTAAGGGTTCTCCATGTGCCTTTGATGTCCCCTGTTTTCCTGGGCTTCCATATCCAATTATTGTTCTGATGGATATAAAAGATGGCCGTGGATCCTTTATTGCATTCTCTATTGTCTTATGAATAGCATCTAAGTCATTTACTTCTTCTACTTCCTGTACATGCCATCCATAAGATTCAAATCTCTTTAACACATTTTCGGTAAATGTAAGATCTGTGCTTCCTTCTATGGAGATCTTATTGTTGTCATATAGGAATATGAGGCTTCCAAGCTTCAAATGGCCTGCCAAGGATGCTGCCTCATGTGATATTCCTTCCATCAGATCTCCATCACTTACTAATGCATATATATGATGATCGATTATCTTTATGTCTGGCTTATTAAAGTGTGCTGCAAGAAAATACTGAGCAATTGCCATTCCTACTGCATTTGCAAGTCCTTGTCCTAAGGGCCCTGTTGTTGTCTCTACTCCTGGAGTAAGACCATATTCTGGGTGTCCAGGGGTAATACTTCCCCATTGCCTAAAATTCTTCAAATCCTCTAAGGTAATTTCATATCCTGTCAGATAAAGGAGACTATAGAGCAGGGCAGATGCATGTCCAGCAGAAAGTATAAACCTGTCTCTGTTTAGCCATCTTGGATTTTTCGGATTATGCCTCAAAAATCTTGTCCAAAGGACATAGGCAATATGTGCAGCTCCCATTGGCATACCAGGGTGACCTGATCTTGCCTTTTCAACCATATCAACCGAAAGCATGCGGAGTGTATTTATACAAAGCTCATCTATCCTGTCCATACCTCTGCCTTCTCCCTCATTTTCTTTATAGTCTCTTTATAGTCCTTACTATAGAATATTGCTGATCCAGCAACAAATACATCTGCTCCTGCAGCACTTACTATCCCAATGGTATCTATGTTTATCCCTCCATCCACCTCAATCTCACACTCAATTCCCCTTCTTTCTATCTCCTTTCTAAGCTCCCCTATTTTTGGAACAACAGAAGGAATAAATCTTTGTGCTTCAAATCCAGGATTTACTGTCATAATAAGAATAAGATCCAGTTCATCTAAAATATATTTTAACACATCTAAGGGAGTTGCGGGATTAAGTGAAACCCCCACCCTTTTTCCCTTTGACTTTATATTCTGTATACTTCTGTGGAGATGAATGGAAGCCTCTGCATGTATCGTTATTATGTCTGCCCCTGCTTCAGAAAACTGATCTATGTATTTGTCTGGATCAGTTATCATTAAATGAACATCTAATGGCAGATTAGTTATCTTCCTTACAGCTTTCACAATAAGGGGGCCAAATGTGATATTGGGAACAAAGTGTCCATCCATCACATCTATATGTATATAGTCTGCTCCTGCCTCTTCTACTTTCTTTATTTCCTCATAGAGCCTTGTAAAATCAGCAGAAAGTATGGATGGTGCTATCTTCTTTTTCATTCTTCCCTCTCAAACAGTGCACAAAAAAATCCATCCATATCATGTATATGAGGATATGTCCTTAAAAATCCATTTTCATTTACAAGTTCTTTTAGCCATGGAAATTCTTTTGAAATATCCAGAAGGGAAAATTCTGGATGTCTCTTTAAAAATTCTTCTACTACCTCTTCATTCTCCTCCTTAGAGATTGTGCATGTCACATATATCATCCTTCCATTTTTCTTAAGGCAAGGAGAGACCCCATCTAAGAGCCTTTTTTGAAGGTCTGAAAGCATCTTTATATCTTCTTCCTTCTTTGTCCATTTTATATCAGGGTGTCTTCTTATTGTCCCAAGACCTGAACAGGGTGCATCTATGAGTATCTTATCAAACTTACACTTAAAGAGAGAAAAAGCAGAACATCCATCCCCTGCTATTGGAAAGACTATATCTTCCATGTCTTCCTTTTTCAAGGTCTGTGCGAGGATTAACAATCTTTTGGGGTTTATGTCAAGTGATATTATCTTACCTTTTTTAATAAGTTCTACCATCTGGATAGCTTTTACTCCAAGTCCTGAACATGCATCTAAGATTATCTCATCCGGCCTTGGATCAAGTATATATGCGCATATCTGCGATGCCTCATCCTGGACAAAAAATAAACCCTCCCTATATTCCTCCATATCTGAAACATCTCTATGAAGTCTCTTAATAATTATACCTGAAGGAGAATATTTTGTGGCATATGCCTCCATCCCTTTTTGCCTGAGTCTTTTAACAAGATCATCTCTGCTTATTTTTAATAGATTTGTTCTAATGACAATATTAGGTGTTTCATTTAATGCATTAAGAAGCTTCTCGGTCTCTTTATATCCAATCTCATCTATCCATTTCTTTACAAGCCATTCGGGAAATGAGAAGTAGGTTGAAAGAAATCCTATAGGATCCTTTTCTTTATCAGGATAGTTTATTTTTCCCTTGTTTCTACAGATGTTTCTAAGTATTCCATTTACAGTATTTGCAATATACTTTCCTTTTCTCTTTGCCTGATTTACTGCCTCATTTACAATTGCAAATTCAGGAACCTTATCCATAAAATAGATTTGATAGACAGCTATCCTCAAAACATTTAGCACATAGGGTTCAAGCCTTTTAAAAGGAAACTTAATAAACTGCTTTATTATCCAATCAATCCTTAATTTCCATCTTATAACACCCTGAACAATGTTTACTACAAATGCCCTATCCCTCTCATCTAAATCAGATCTGTTAAGATATGATTTTAAAAGTTGATCGGAGAAGGGAGAGTTAGAGATGAGCCTGTTTAATATGCTCAGACATATTCTCCTCGGATCCTTCTTCATATCCCAAGAAAAATTCTATTCCTTTTTTTACATTTTCCAAATCAACATCTGTATCAAAACATGGGCCATTTGGCCTCTTATTGACTACTCCATAGACAGGAATGGGATAGACATCCTGAATTCCAGTTGTAAGATCCCTCTCGCATGCAACAGCAACAATTGCATCTGGTCTTACCTCTTTTACTACCTTTCTTGCAAGTGTCCCTCCTGTTGCAACTGATATGGGAACATTATATTTTTCTGCAAGCTCTA
>JALVZP010000096.1 GCA_027037575.1 Desulfobacterales bacterium
CTACAAACTTCTTTTTTCCAACTATTATTCCTGCTTGAGGGCCACCTAAGAGTTTGTCTCCACTAAATGTAACAATGTCTGCTCCTTGAGATACAACTTCCTGAACAGTTGGTTCCTTTTGAAGACCAAATTTAGAAAAGTCTATAAAGCAGCCACTTCCAAGATCCTCCATTACAGGAATATCATATTTCTTGCCAAGAAGGACAAGATCTCTTAAGGGAACTTCCTCTGTAAATCCTACTATACTGAAATTGCTTTTGTGAACCTTCAGAAGAAGTGCTGTTTCCTGATCTATTGCCTCTTCATAGTCTCTAAGATGCGTCTTATTAGTTGTTCCTACCTCTACCATATATGCACCACTTTTCTTCATTACTTCTGGTATCCTGAAGGATCCTCCTATCTCAACAAGTTCACCACGAGAAACTATTACCTTTTTCCCCTTTGCAATGGTTTCAAGGGAAATAAGGACTGCTGCTGCATTGTTATTTACAACCATTGCTGCCTCAGCAGATGTTAGCTCCTTTAAAAGATACTCCACATGAACATATCTTAGCCCTCTTTTTCCTAAATCCAGATCATATTCCAGGTTGCTATAAGATCCAGCTATCTCTGAAAGCCTCTCAATAACCCTTTTTGCCAAAATAGATCTTCCAAGATTTGTATGTGTTATTACACCTGTTGCATTTATTACCCTTCTAAGGCTTGGTCTATTAAGCTCTTCAATCCTTTTGATTATCCTCTTAATTACTTCATCTATGCTTATCTCCAAAAGGCTTCCTGAGATTATAGAATCCCTTATCTTAGAAAGCTCTTCTCTTATCCCTTTTAATACGGTCTCTTTTGAATATGTAGAAATAAGTTCATTTATAGGTGGGGTATTTAAAAGCTTATCTACAGAAGGGATCTTTTTTAACAGATCCTTTTTCGCCAAACCTCCTTCTCCAATTAATTTTTATGGCAGGATGAAGTATCCCATCCTGCCATTTTTTTACTCTTCTGTAAACATATCCTTTGATGCACCACATATTGGACATGTCCAATCATCAGGAAGCTCTTCAAAAGGAGTTCCAGCAGGGATTCCATTTTCAGGATCTCCTACCTCTGGATCATATACATATCCACATACACCACAAACATATTTTTTCATCATAAACCTCCTATATTCTTTTTGCAATCTCTTTTGCAATCTCTTCTATCTTCTTTTTTACATCCGGATTTCCTAATTCCCCTGTCTTTACCCTTAATGGATCTCCTACCATCTCCATCTTGAATATGTTCTTCATGGTGTCATATATCCTCTTTGGAGCCTCTCCACTCCATCCATACAGGCCAAAAGCAGCGCCAGGCTTCCCACCAAGTCCTGCTCCTTCTGCCATAAAGAGCATTTTTTTCATTGCCTGTATCATGCTTCCATGATATGTGGCAGATCCAAAAAGATATGCATCATATCCTTTAAGCTCATCCTTGCTCTTTATCTTAGCAACAGGCTTTACCTCTACCTCTTTTCCCTGAGCCTTTATCTCATCAGCAAGCATCTGGGCAAGCCTCTTTGTTCCACCTGAGCGAGATGCATATACAATCAATGCCTTTCCCATATCAAAGACCTCCTACTTTTTTTCTTCCTCTTCCTTTATTTCCTCAACCTTTCCCTTGATCTTTGTTCCACAAAAAGGACAAAGTATTTCTATCTCATCCTCATTTCCTATAAACTTCTCCCTCAGCCTTTCAGGGCCTAAGAAGCTTACATCCCCACATGCACACTGGGGACATTCTGCCCTTACCATATACTTCCTCTTTGACATAAAAAATCACCTCCTTTTTTTAAGACTTCCAGAGTCCATGAAGGTTGCAATATGCCCTTGCACTTACAGACTCTGCACTGATCTCAAATTCTGCCTCTGGTGAATCTCCAGGCCTTAAAAACTGGATAAATGATCTCCCATCCACAACAAGCTCTATCCATTCTATGTAATGCTTCTCTTCCATTGGATGAGATACACTTCCTACCTTTACCTTATATCCCTTATCTGTCTTATCTATTACAGGAACATGCTTTTCCTTTGCAGCATCCACAGTATTTTCTTTCATGAGCTTCATTGGTTTGTTGCAGCATACAAGCTGACCTTTCCCTGCATGCATTACCATTACAATGTTTCCACAGACCTCACACTTATAAACCTGCATTCTTTCTGTCATCTTAAACACCTCCTAAGAGATTTTCATTGTAGACTTCAAAGAATGCCTTTGGATGAGCACATGCAGGACATCTCTCTGGAGCCTCTTTTCCCCTGTGTAAATAGCCACAGTTTCTGCATCTCCAAACCACTTCCTCATCCCTTTTAAAAACTTTATCCTCTTCCAGATTTTTTATAAGCTTGCGATACCTCTCTTCATGTCCTTTCTCTGCCACTGCAATCGCTTCAAGAACAGATGCTATTTCATTAAATCCTTCCTCCCTTGCAATCTTTGCAAACTCAGGATACATGGTGGTATGTTCATAATTTTCTCCAGCAGCAGCTGCTTTAAGATTCTCCAATGTGTTTCCAATTACACCTGCTGGAAATGATGCCTGAATCTCTGCCTCTCCCCCTTCTAAGAACTTAAATAGCCTCTTTGCATGCTCCTTTTCCTGATTTGCTGTCTCCTCAAATATTGCTGCTATCTGCATATAACCCTCTTTCCTTGCCTGGCTTGCAAAGTATGTGTAACGGTTCCTTGCCTGAGATTCTCCTGCAAATGCTGTAAGCAGATTCTTTTCTGTCCTTGTTCCTTTAAGTGTTCCCATCTTATTCCCTCCTTATTTTTTTAGTGGTTTAAAGCTCTTTTTACTTGCACCACAGATAGGACATTTCCAGTCATCTGGAAGATCCTCAAACTTTGTTCCCTTGGGGATCTTGCCTTTTCTATCCCCTTTATCAGGGTCATATATGTAACCACAGTTTGTGGTCTGGCATTGCCACATATCTTCTGGTCTTGCCATCTTAACTCCTCCTAAATTTCATTTAATATTTCTCCAAATGCCCTTCCATACTGCTGACATGCCCTCATCCCTACTGGAGTGTCTACCTCATCCTCCAGTAGTCTAAAAGAGCTCAGATGGAAGGGCTTCATCTTTAAGACATATTCCATTGTATCTAAGACGAGTCCTGGAGCATCACCACTGTGTGTATATGAACCAAATGCACCAGCCAGTTTTCCTTCTAAATTTGCCTTTTTTGCAAGAAAGAGAAATGTCTTCATTGGATTTGTCATGTCCCTATGATATGTCGGGCAACCGAATATATACCCATCATATCCCTTTATATCATTCTCACTCTTTATGTCTGTAACCTTTTTTACTACTGCCTCATTTCCTGAAAAACGGACCCCTTCTGCAATGTATTCTGCCATCTTTTCTGTATGCCCTGCTACACTGTGGTAAGCAACTAATACCTTTTTCATGACTTCCTCCTTGTCTTTTTTTTATATAACAATATCAAAATTCATGCCAATAAAAAAGCTACTCTGTTCGGGGAAAATATCATGTTTCAGAAGAAACATGTGTGTCTCATGATACATGAGGCTTCATTTATTGCTCTTTTTTTGCTATAAATGCCTATCCCATGAAGATAAAGGTGATCTCATATTCAGGATATAAGGCAAATGAAAGGCCTATAAGGTTTCTTTTTGGAGAAAGATGGCTTGAGGTAAGGGAGATAATAGGTAGATGGAGAGATGAGAAATACGATTCTTTTAAGGTAAGGGCAG
>JALVZP010000097.1 GCA_027037575.1 Desulfobacterales bacterium
ACACTGGTATTACAGAACCAAATGCAGGATCAGATGTTATGGCAATGAAATCTACAGCAGTAGATAAGGGTGATTACTGGCTCTTAAATGGAACAAAGACATGGATCTCAAATGCCCCCATAGCAGACGTTCTAATCTTCTATGCATATACAGATAGGGAAGCAAGGGGAAAGGGACTTTCTGCATTTGTAATAGAACCAAAAAACTTCAATGGTGTAACAGTAACAGAACTGGATAAGCTCGGTTCAAGATCATCTCCAACAGGAGAGATCATACTGGAAGATACAAAGGTGCCAAAGGAAAATATCCTTGGAAAACCGGGAGACGGTGCAAGGATACTATTCAGTTCTCTTAATCAGACAAGGCTTCAGGCCGCAGCACGTGGTGTGGGTGTAGCTCAGGCGTGCCTGGACATCGCAGTAAAATATGCAATGGAAAGGGAGCAGTTTGGTCAGCCAATAGGAAAATTCCAGATGAATCAGGATCTTCTTGCCCAACTTTCATGCGAGATAGAAGCAGCAAGGCTTATGGTATATAAGGCAGCGTGGCAGAAGGAACAGGGGCAGTTAAATAATGGATTTGAGGTTGCCCAGGCAAAATACTTGTCTGGTGAAGTTGCAATGAAGGCAGCATTGACTGCAATGAGGATACTTGGTGCATATGGATACTCTACAGAATATCCAGTTGCAAGATTCTTTAGAGATGCGCCAACATACTTTATGGTAGAAGGTTCTGCAAATATCTGTAAGATGATAGTTGCTCAGGATATCTTAGGTATTAGGAAGGCAAACAGATAATAAAGAATAGGGGGTGTCTAAAACAGGCATCCCCTATTTTATTCCTTAAGGAGGACTTTGTATATGGGGAAGTTTCCTGAAGCACCCATAGAAAGTCTGAGGGCGACCATTGATCCAAATAAGCTTCCTTTCAATAGCACAGAAAATCTTGACCTGCCAGAAGAGTCTGTTCTTGGTCAAGAAAGGGCAAAGGATGCAATAAAATTTGGCATAGGAATAAAGGCAAGCGACTATCATATATATATTGCTGGTCCTCCAAAGGCAGGTCTTACCCATATTGCAAAGGTATATATTGAAGAGCAGGCAAAGAAAGAGCCAACCCCTCCCGACTGGTGTTATGTAAATAACTTTAAGGAGCCAGACAAACCTAAGAAGCTAATGATAAATGCAGGAAAGGGGAAAGAACTGAAAAAGGATATGAAGGAGCTGATAGAGAAATTAGAAGAAAAGCTTCCACAGGTATTTGAAAGTGATGACTATAAGTCTGCTGAAGAGAAGTTAAAGAGGGAATTTGAGAGAAAGAGGGCAGGCATAATAGAGTCCCTTTCTAAGATTGTAGAAAAGGAGGGCTTTATACTTCAGGTATCACACATGGGAATGCTTATTGTCCCTTCTGGTAAAGGGGGCACTCCAATAACTCAGGAAGAGCTTGCTGAGATGCCAAAGGAAGAAAGGGAAAGGTTAAAGCAGAAAAGTGATGAGCTGCATCAAAAGATGAAGGAAGCAGCAAGAAAGATAAGGGAGGAGGAAGAAAAGTTAAAGAAGAGTCAGGAAAAGCTGAAAAAAGATACTGCCATGTTTATTGTTTCAGAGCAGATGGAACCATATTTTGAGAAGTATAAGGATGAGAAGGAGGCCACAGAATTCTTAAAAGAGGTTAGAGAGGATGTAGTTGAAAATATTGATGAATTTATTAAAAAACCAGAGTCTTCAGGAACATCTGCTCCTATTCCACTACCGGCTATTACCAAGGAATCCCTTCATAGAAGATATGATGTAAATGTTATTGTGGATAACTCTGAACTAAAAGGTGCTCCTGTAGTAATTGAATCTAATCCTATTTATCCAAACCTGTTTGGGACAATTGAAAGACAGGCAATGCTTGGTGCATTATTTACAGACTTTACAATGATAAAGCCAGGATCCCTTCATAAGGCAAATGGTGGTTACCTGATAATGAAGGCATTAGATCTGCTTAAGTGGATATTTTCATGGGAGGCTCTAAAGCGTGCTCTGAGAGATAAGGTCATAAGGATAGAGGATCTGGGAGAGCTATATGGGATATTCAGCACAAGGACAATAAAACCCGAGCCAATACCACTAAATGTAAAGATCGTCCTTACAGGTGATCCATTCCTATTTGAGCTACTACACATATTTGACGACTACTTTCCAAAGCTCTTTAAGGTAAAGGCACATATGGATGACAGCATGGATAAAAAGGAGGATACAATAATTAACTTTGCAAGGATGGCAGGGAAGTTCTGTAGAGAAAGCAATATCAGACATGTAGATAGAACAGGTATAGCAAGGCTTATAGAATATAGTATGGAACAGACAGAGGATCAGGAAAAGCTTTCCTTAGAGCTTGGAGATATAAAGGATCTATTAATTGAGGCCAATTATTATGCAGGGCTTGAAGATTCAGATCTTATAACTGGAGATCATGTAGAAAAGGCTATTCAGAAGAGGATATACAGAAGGAATCTTGTAGAAGAAAAGATAAAGGAACTTATAGAAAAAGACATATTCTGGGTTGAAACAGATGGAGAGAAGATTGGTCAGGTAAATGGTCTTTCCATAATAATGACAGGGGACCATGAATTTGGAAAGCCAAACAGAATCACTGCAACTGTATCAGTAGGAAGAGAGGGTGTAATTGCCATTGAAAGGGAGTCTCGCTTAAGTGGAAAGATACACACAAAAGGGGTTATGATACTTTCAAGCTTCATAAAGGAAAGGTTTGCCCATAACAAGCCACTTTCCCTTACTGCAACACTCTGCTTTGAGCAGAGCTATGGTCTTGTAGAAGGGGATAGCGCCTCAAGTGCAGAGCTATTTGCACTTCTCAGTGCATTGGCAAATGTTCCTATATACCAGGGTATTGCAGTTACTGGATCTATAAGTCAGAAGGGAGAGATACAGCCTGTTGGAGGTGTTACGAAAAAGATAGAGGCATTTTACGATATATGTAAGAAGAAGGGGTTGAATGGAAGGCAAGGAGTGATTATACCCAAAAAAAATTTAAAGCATCTTATGCTGAAGAAAGAGGTTATAGAGAGTGTAAAGGAAGGGAAATTCCATATATGGCCAATAGAAAGTGTAAAGGAAGGAATAGAGATACTTACAGGGATGAAGGCAGGAGAACTTCAGCCTGATGGAACATATCCTGAAGGAACACTTTTCAGAAAGGTGGATGATAGGCTTAGGGAATTTGCCATGATTGCAGCTGAATTTGGAAAAGAAGAGGAAGAGGAGGAGGGAGGAGAAAAGGATGACGAATAATTCCTTTGAATTAGTCCCCATTCAGGAAGTCATACTGGAGAGTGATCCTGAAAGAGGAAATATGGTTATACTTAAAGAGCATCCTGATGCAGAAAGATACTTCCTCATGTTTGTTGGAGATGCGGAGTTTGCTGCTATTGCAAAGGAAAAGAACCTTATTAGGCCAAAAAGGCCACTGACTCATGACCTCTACATAAGCATACTTGAAAAGACGAATGTGAAGTTTCTGAGGGTAGAGATAAATGATCTGAAAGAGGATACATTCTATGCAAATGTTGTCTTTGAGATAGAGGGAGTAGAATACAGGGTTGATAGCAGACCAAGTGACAGTGTTGCACTTGCACTAAACAGAAAGATACCCATCTTCGTAAGGAAGGACCTCTTTAGAAAGAGGCTGACAGAGGAAGAAATAAAGGACTACGAAG
>JALVZP010000098.1 GCA_027037575.1 Desulfobacterales bacterium
CTTTGATTGTGGATGATGTATGTTTAGATTTATCCAGCTCTGATTATAGATCCTGTTTATCTCCTTAGGGCTAAGCCTTCTATTATAGACTAAAGACTCATAGAGAAATGGATAACTTTTCTTATGAGATGGATCCTTTTTAAATAAGGAGAATGGACCAAATACATTTAGCTTCTTTCCTATATACTTGCATCCCTCAGCTATGAAGTTCAGTATCTCATACCTTTCCCTATGACCAGATCCAACAAAGCTTACTTCATATCTCCTTTCTTCATTTGTCTTAAAATAGATTTCCTCATCAAACCCATAAGGAAGATACTCTGAATCCTTTAATTTCTCCATATCCTTGGGCTCAAAAACAAAGATTTTTTTAAACTGATCTATGGTTTTTAGATCGGTAGATACCCTTTCTAAGGAATCAACAAGCCACAGGATAGAATAGGAATTCTTTGATATAAAGGATGCTGTCTCTGGAAAGATAGAGGATGCATTAATGCACAATGTAATATCAGGTTTGTATTCTAAAACATAAGATTTTAAGGAGCTATTTATATGCTTAAGTCTTATCCATGCCCATATCTTTTTTATTGGATTTTTCTGCTCAAGCTTTCTTATACTTACATTTCTATGTAAAAAGAGATCTGTTTCACAGCCTGCTTTTAAAAATGCCTTTTTGATAGAGTCCAGATAGCCATAGAGATTATATCCACATATAAGGATCTTCATAAAAAATTAATATGTCCTTGATGCAATACTTTGATTTTCGTTTATATATCTTACAATTCCTCTTGCTATTCCATATGCAAGTGCTCTTTCATACCTGAGATCAAGGAGTCTTTTTCTTTCAAGTCTATTTGTGATGAATCCTACTTCTATTAGAATAGCAGGCATTCTTGCTCCTATAAGCACATAAAATGGTGCCTGCTTTACTCCAAGATCCTGGATATATCTGTATCTAAATCTATACCTGAGTGTAGAGACTATTTCTTTTTGTATGTCATAAGCAAGTCTGCTTGATTCATGTATCTTTGTATTTAGCATGAGACTGCTTAATATGGATTGAAGATCACTCATGTTTTTTTCAGATGTTGCATTTTCCCTTGCTGCTACAAGGATTGCTCTCTCATCTGTAGCCACATTCAAAAAATATGTTTCTATTCCTCTTAATCTCCTATTTCTGTGGGCATTTACGTGTATTGAGATGAATAAATCTGCATGTTTCATATTTGCGATAGCTATCCTTTTTTCAAGAGAAAGATAGGTATCCCTTGTTCTTGTAAGATATACCTCATATCCCATAGATCTTAATTTTTTTGCAAGAAGCTTTGCAATCCTGAGTGTTATATCCTTTTCCTTTATTCCTCCCCATATACAACCAGGATCTCTTCCTCCATGCCCAGGATCAATTACTATCCTTCTTATTCTTAGTCCAAGCTGCTGTGCAAGAGATATGGTGTTGTCCTTTTTCTTTGTCTTTCTTATACCCCTCCTTATTTTTTTCTTTAGAATCTTGGTAGATAAGGTTATCTTGGGCTTTTTCTTTGATCTTGCTATCTTTATCCTCTCTCCCACATCAATTACTATCCTGAATGGATTAAATAGGTGAAATATGTCGTAATCTTTTTTTTCTTTTATGATTAAAATAACCCTCACAATCCCATCCTTATAAGCCCTTGCAATTACATAAGAAACAGGTCCTTTTTTTATCCTCCTTTTAAAAGTACTGTTTCGTGGAATAAATGCATTCTTTATGTAGATAACCAGATTTTTTCTATAGAGCCTGTAGCTGTATTTTGCAGATCTTTCTAAATCAATTACCACCCTTGCATAGTTATAGGTAGACCAGTATCTTATATTTTTCAGTGCTATTTTCTTTTTTCTCAGACCTTTTTTTAATATCTTTGTATTAGACTTTCCCAATAGGACTGCAAGATGATCTAAGATCCTCTTTGCTCTTCTTTTCATATCCCCATGGGGATATCTTATTTCTACTTTCAAAAATTCTATATATGCCTTCTTCAAATCATGCTTGTATTTGTAGAATATCCAGCCTATCTTGTATTGGGCATCATCAGCAAGCCTGTGATGAGGATATTTTTCTACAAGCCATCTATATAGAGTAAGGGCACAATTTAGGTCTCTCTTTTTTCCTGAATATCTATACAGCCCAAGATAGAGGTTTGCACAGTGATATATTGCCCATGGAGCTTCAGGACTTAAAGGGTAGATCCTATAAATCCTTTTATATTTGGCTATACACCTAAGCCAGTTTATTCTGTATTTTCTCTTTATTTTAGATCTTAAAAGCTCTTTTCTACATCTGTCCGCCCTTTTCAATAAATCTGAGGGGCTTGCTGAGAGAGATAAGGATGGGAAAAGAAAAAAAAATATTGTAAGGATTATAGTATTTAGTCTTTTCATCTTTTAAAGAGTAGCAATTGATTAGAGTCTTCCATCTTTTTCATATATCTTCCTAAGCTTATACCTCCCCTTTTCCTTTTTACCTTCTTTTCCATTTCAATTAATATCTCCCATGCCCTATCTATTACCTCATCTGGAAGACCTGCTAACTTAGCAACATGTATACCATAGCTCTTATTTGTCCCTCCTGGAACAAGCTTCCTCAAAAATACTATCCTCCCTCCCTCCTCCTTAACAGCAACATTAAAGTTTCTTATTCTTGGCTTTAAAAATGCAATCTCTGTAAGTTCATGATAATGTGTAGCAAAAAGTGTTCTTATGCCTTTATCATGAAGATACTCTACTACTGCCCAGGCAATACTTATTCCGTCATATGTACTTGTTCCCCTTCCTATCTCGTCTAAGATTGCCAGGCTCTTCTTTGTAGCATTCCTCAATATATTTGCAGTCTCATTCATCTCTAACATGAATGTACTTTGTCCCTTAGATATGTCATCACTTGCCCCAATCCTGGTAAATATTCTATCCACAAGCCCAATCCTTGCCTTAGAAGCAGGGACAAAGCTTCCCATCTGTGCCAGAAGGACAATAAGGGCTGTTTGTCTCAGGATAGTTGATTTTCCAGACATATTGGGTCCTGTAATAATTAAGATCTGCTGATCCCTTAAATTAATTTTGATATCATTCGGGACAAATTCTTCGTCCTTTATTGCCTTTTCTACAACAGGATGTCTCCCATCTCTTATATCTATCTCATCTCCTTCGTAGACTTCTGGAAGTACATAATTATTTTCTTCAGCAACCTGGGAAAGACTGCAAAGCACATCCAGAGTTCCTATTATTTCTGCTGCTTTCTTTATTCTCTTTCCCTGGCTTGATATCCTCTCAATAAGTGCCTGAAAAAGCTCATGCTCCAATTCTACTCTTCTCTCATCTGCCCTTAAAACCTTATCTTCCATCTCTTTTAGCTCAGCAGTAATGAATCTTTCTGCATTAACTAAGGTCTGCTTTCTTATATAGTCTGGAGGGACATGCTTTAAATTTGCCTTAGATACCTCTATGTAATAGCCAAATACCTTATTAAATCCCACCTTTAAATTATTTATTCCTGTCCTTTTCTGCTCCTTTGCAATAAATTCAGCAATCCAATCCTTTCCATCCCTGCTTATTTTTATAAGCTCATCAAGCTCCTTATTATATCCTTCTCTTATTACTCCTCCTTCCCGAAGTATTGAAGGTGGGTCATCTACAATTGCTTTATCTATCT
>JALVZP010000099.1 GCA_027037575.1 Desulfobacterales bacterium
TAGGATTCCAAAAATCTATGGCAGTTCTCATAAAGGATAGCAACTCTATCCCCTTTTTTTATCCCTAAATCCTTTAAAGCTGAAAAAAGGGAAAATACCCTTTTCCCTATGTCTTCATATAAAAGCCTTATTTTTCCACATACTGCTCCTTCTTTTTTTGGCCAAAGCCTTATTGCCTTTGGAAGTATCTCATTTAATCCCATTTACATCCACCTTCCTGGTATCTTTTCTCCACAGAACTTACATCTTCCATTTACAATATTTATCTCTGGTATGTAATATCCTTCTCTTTTTATAAGGAGCTTTTTGCAGTTGTGGCAATATGTATTTGTTCCAGGATGGCCAGGGACATTCCCTATGTAAACATACCAGATGCCCTCTTTTAGGGCAATCTCCCTAAACTCCTCTAATACTGAAACAGGTGTGGGAGGAAGCATAGTAAGCTTATACTGAGGAAAGAATCTTAGAAAGTGAAGTGGATGATCAGGGCCAAGCTCCCTTAATATCCAATCACACATCCTTTTTACCATATCTGGATCATCTGTATATGTTGGAACAACAAGATTTACTATCTCAAACCATACACCTTGCTCCTTAAGTATCTTAAATGTCCTTAAAACAGGCTCTAATCTTCCTCCATTAAGACACTGATATAGCCTATCACTAAATGATTTTAGATTAACACTTGCACCATCCAAGTATTTACATAATTCAAGAAGTGGCTCCTTATTTATAAACCCATTTGATACCATCACATTTTTTATTCCTTCCTGATGAGCAAGCTTTGCAATATCATGCATATATTCATAATAGGATACTGGTTCAGAATAGGTATATGCAATGGATCTTAGCCCCATTTTCTTGGTGTGATATATTACCTCATCTGGAAAAAGCTCCATATACTCTACATCCTCAGGTCTGCTCTGAGATATTTCCCAATTCTGACAATTAAGGCATCTAAAATTGCATCCTGCCTCTGCAAGGGAAAATATCCATGTCTTTGGATAAAAGTGAAAAAGAGGCTTTTTTTCTATTGGATCTACATGGGCAGCACAGGGATTTCCATAAGCAATGCTATAAAGCTTTCCACCAATATTTACCTTTGATCTACAGATGCTTCTGTCTCCTGGATCAAGTTCACATTCATGTGGACATGTCAGGCACTGAACAGTCCCTTCTGCTGATGCATAAAAATATGCCTCCTTTGAGTATTTCCAAAGCTCTTTTGGTGCACCTCCCTTGAATACATGTCCTTTAATGCTTTTATCACACCTTGCCTTTTTCCTTGCCCAGACATGATCTATGGAAAATGGGCAAAAAATTGTTGCTGCTGCTGATCCTAAGATCTTTAAGAATTCTTTTCTTGTAACTTTCATCAAATTTGAATATACATCATTGTGTTCAAGAAAGTAAAGCTTGGAGGGAGGGATGAAGATACTTGTTACTGGAGGAGCAGGATTTATTGGATCAAATGTTGTGGATGGATATATAAGGGAAGGGCATGAGGTTATAGTTGTAGATAATCTGAGCACTGGGAAAAAAGAAAACCTGAATCCAAAGGCAAGATTCTATAAGGTGGATATAAGGGATAAGGAGATGGAAGATATAATAAAGGAGGAAAGACCTGAGATAATAAATCATCATGCAGCACAGATAAGTGTTCCAGACTCTGTAAAGGATCCCATATATGATGCAGATGTAAATATCAGAGGTTTTCTAAATATCTTAGAGGCATCAATAAGATATGGTGTAAAGAAAGTAATATTTATATCATCTGGTGGAGCAATATATGGGGAGGCAGAAGAGTATCCTACAAGTGAAAATTATCAGCCAAGACCAATTTCCCCTTATGCAATAACAAAGTATGCATCTGAAAATTATCTTGCCTACTACAGGCATCAGTATGGTTTAGAATATACTACACTGAGATATTCAAATATCTATGGGCCAAGACAGATCCCTCATGGAGAAGCTGGTGTTGTTGCAATATTTATGGAAAACATAATGAATAATAGAAAGTCCATTCTTTATCATTACCCGGAGGATAGGGATGGGATGATAAGGGATTATTGCTTTGTTGAGGATGTGGTTGATGCAAATATAAAGGCATTAAAAAATGGAAATGGAGAGTGTTTTAATATAGGGACATCTGTTGGAACAAAGACATATCACCTCTATAAGCTAATACTTGATACATATAAGCAGATGGGATTTCATGTATCAGAAGATATAGCTGAGCCACAAAGGATGCCTGCAAGACCAGGAGATATAAGAAGAAGCTGCCTTGTTATAGAAAAGGCAAAGAGGATTCTTGGATGGTATCCAAAGACAAGCCTAAAAGAGGGAATACTAAAGACATGGAAATGGTGGCTGAAAAATAAAGTGAAATATTAGAATTTTTAAAAAGCAGTATTGCTATTTGAGTAAGGGGTTTCTTTTATTTCTCTCTAAGTCCAGTTAATACCTTTTTAATCTTAGTTTTCAACTCTGGAAGTTCCATTTTTATGGTATTCCTATCCCTAAACCTGACATTTCCTGTGGCCTCTCACCAATTATCTCAAACTTTCTTATAACAGCACTTGAAGTTTTATCATCTTCTTTAAACTGCTCAAAATTCATTCCTTCAACAAATCTTTCAATTGCAAGTATAGCGTCAAGAATATCCTTTACGTATAATTTAGTGTCTCTCTTCATATGTTAATTACCTCGCTCATTATAATTTCTTTCAATTCCTCTTTGATTGTATCTTGAGGAACAATATCCACATCAGCACCAAGTTTTTCTTGCAAGAATATAGAAAGCCTCATGAAATCAAAAAGTGTTGCATTTTCGTGAAACTTAACAAGAATATCAATATCACTCCCTTCCTTTTGTTCTCCCCTTGCAACAGAGCCAAATATCCCTACAATCTCTGCCCTATACTTTTGCTCAATTTCTTTCTTCAAATTTTTTATTATGCTAATAACTTCTTCTAGGGTCCTCACTCAAACAGCCTCCTTCTCTCTCAAAATTTACCTCTGTGGATTGGGCAAGTTTTCTTGTATCATCAAAATGGACTTTTGCTTCCCCATAAGTCCAGCGCTATAAGAATCATAAAGGAGTAAAGAATCAGAGTAAGACAGGTGTAAATTATGCCACGGCATATATAATCTCCATCTGACTAAGCATCTCATTAGCAATTAAGTCAATCTCTTTGTATGACATCTTGGAATCAACCATTTTTATTAATGATTTTTTCACTATCATCTTTATTTTAGCCCTTATGCTCTCTTTCTTGTTCCAATCTGCAACTTTTATATATGAACTGTCCTGGTTTAGCGTGAAATGGAGTTTTCCGATTCAAAAGTAAGCTCCACATGAGCATGCTCCTTTAAGGCCTTTTTTTGTTTCCTACGCCTGATTTTTCTGAGCTCCCTGGCCTCATGAAGTTTTCTATCCCTTTCAGCAAATATCTGCTTTTCCCTTACCTCAAGTTTATCCTTTGGCGTTATATAACCGTTATATAACCAATAGCACTATTTGGACTTACTGCCACTATATCAGAATCTATTATCATATAGGTAAGTCTTCTGTATCCTTCTTCAGGATGGGCAAGGAAAATTTCATTATGGCATCTTTTCCCCAATCCTCAAGCCAGAAATCCCTTGGAATCCATGCATTGTGTTCATT
>JALVZP010000100.1 GCA_027037575.1 Desulfobacterales bacterium
TTATAGGATTTACAAATGAGAAGCAGATGGAATATGAAAGGGCAGTTCTTGATGAGCTCAGGCAGGAATTTAATGGAGAATTTACAAGGACAAAGCCATCTGATGAATCCTGGTTTAAGAATGCAGACACCTCTGGCATGTGGATGATGACAAATGGATACTCTTCATGTGAGGCAGGTCAGGAATGTCTGAGATGCACATATGAGACAGGAAAGAAGCTTGGGAAGCTGCTCTGGGAGAAATACACACCACCATTTATGCCAGAGTATGGTGATCCAGGATGGTTCCAGTCAAATGACTTTGGACATTCAAGCTACTTAGAGTTCTTGGTATATATGAATGTGGACAAATGCGATCCACTTTCACCATACTATGATCCAGGATATGTCCAGAGTATGATAGGATGGTATTTTGAAGAGACACCATTTATAGATGCAGAGACAGGATTCCTGGATTTCTTCCCAGCATCATGCCACGGAGTACTTTTCCAGGGGCCATTCTTCAGTGACTATCAGGTGTGGGTAGATAGATTTAAGGAAGAGTTTGATCCAAGGACAGTATCCAATCCACCTGCACCTTATGATCCAGAGTGGATAACTGAGATGCTGCCACCATTCATGCTGAATACTTCAAGACGCTTCCTGAGGACGGTCAAGAGAGGCAAATCCATGCTACTCCAGTAATATAAGGAGAGGGGGATCCTCTTCCCCCTCTTTTAAAGATACTTTTCCAAAAATACTCATGAAAAAGAAGTGGGAATATATCTTTTACCCGAGGTCTGTTGCCATTATTGGGGCATCTTCCACGCCTGGTAAGGCAGGAGCAAGAAGAACAGCAAGCCTCTTAGATGGAGGATATAAGGGAGAGATATATTTTGTAAATCCAAGAAGAGACTACATCTATGGAAGAAAGGTATATAAGAGCCTCAAAGAAATAGAAGGAGAAGTGGATCTTGTCCTTATAGCCGTAAGTAAAAGATTTTTAATTGATGCAGTGTTGGACGCAGCAGAAAAGGGTGCAAAGGCTGCTGTTATCATTACGGCAGGATTTACTGATGCAACAGAAGAAGGGAGGAGACTTAACAAGGAGATCCTCTCTATTGCAAGAAAGACAGGGATGAGAATAATCGGACCAAACTGCAGTGGAATATTTAGTGCCTCTCCAAAGCTGAATCTCTTAGGTCTTCCTCCTATAAAAGAAGGAAGACTTTCTGTTGTCTCACAAAGTGGAAATGTGATAGATTCCTTGGTTCATTATGCAAGGCTTAGAGATATTGGATTTAGCAAGATAATAAGTGTTGGAAATGCAATCGATCTTGATATCTCAGAATATTTTGAGTTTTTAAAGGATGATCCTGAAACAAAAGTAATACTTGCTTATATAGAAGGAATAAAAAATGGAGGAATACTCATAAAGATAGCAAGAGAGGTTACAAGAGAAAAGCCTATAATTGCTATAAAAGTTGGAAGGACAAAGGCAGGCTCCAGGGCTGCTCATTCCCATACGGGTTCTATGACAGGGGATGACTTTATATGTGATGAGGCATTTAAGCAAGCTGGAATTATAAGGGTGAATGCAATAGACGAGCTATTTGACATTGCATCTATGTTTGATACAGATATTCCCCTTCCAAAAGGAAGAGGGGTGGCAATACTCTCAGAAGGTGGAGGAGATAATGCCATCGCAGCAGATAATGTAGAATTATTTGGTCTAAAAGTGCCAACGCTTTCTGAAGAAACACAGAGAAAGCTTAAGCCATATCTAATGGAAGGAGTAAGTATTTCCAATCCTGTAGACTATGGAGGAAGGGCAGAAGAGGCACCACATGAGATAATTCCTCCATGCTGTAGGGCATGCTTGGAAGATCCTTCCATAGACATCCTCCTTATCACAGGATTCTTTGGAGGGTATAAGGAAATAATTGGAAGCTATACAGAAGAACTTGAGGTAAAGACCGCTAATGAGCTTGTCTCCTTGGTAAAGGAATACCAGAAGCCAATCATTGTAAATACAAGCTTTGCAAGGGAAAAGATAAGATCTTTAGAAATATTGAGGAAAAATAATATTCCTGTTATAGAGTCTTCTATAAGGACTGCTCACTGTATATACGCCTTGGTAAAATATTCAGAGAACAAAAGAAAACCTATAAAGTTTCCAACACTTCCAAACCTAAGGACGAGGGAGGGAGAGGAGATAATAAGAAGAGTATATGATAAAGGTCATGTATCGCTCCTTGAGACAGAAGCAAGGGAATTCCTTAGAAGCTGTGGAATACCTATGATTCCTGATTATTTTGCAAAAAACTTAGAAGATGCTATAAAAGGTGCTGAAGAAATAGGATATCCAGTAGCCTTAAAAATTGTAAGCAGAAAGATTCAGCACAAGTATGATGTTGGAGGAGTAAAATTAGGGATAATGGACAAAAATGAGCTTATAAAGGCATTTAATGAAATTATGGAAAATGTTAAAAGAGTAACAAAAGAGATAGAGGGTGTTCTGATACTTCCCATGGTTCCTCCACCAGGAAAGGTGGAATGTCTTGCATCTGTGATAAGGGATAAAAACTTTGGAACAATTCTTTCATTTGGACTTGGAGGTGTATTTACAGAGGTGTTTAGGGACATATCTGTTAGGGTGCTTCCTGTGACAGAAGAGGATGTGGATTCTATGATAAAAGAAATAAAGGCATATAAGATCTTAAAAGGAGTAAGAGGAAAAAAACCTAAGGATATAAATGCCATTAAGGACCTACTTCTTAAGCTTTCTAAGATTGCAGAAGACTATCCAGAGATAGAAGAGATAGAATTAAATCCATTTATGGTTCATGAAAAAGGAATTTCTATTGTAGATACCCTCATAACACTCAGGAGAAGGGATGTTTGAAACAATAATCTATGAGAAAAAAGGAGAGATTGCAATAATCTACTTTAATAGACCAGAAGTCCTGAATGCGATGAATAGAGCTATGTGGAATGAGCTGGATAAGGCATTAAATATGGTCGAAGATGATCCTGAAGTAAAGGTCCTTATATTTACAGGAAAAGGTAGGGCATTTTCAACTGGTGCTGATCTAAAGGAATCTCCAAAGAGAACAAAGAAGGAATATAGAGAATACTTGGAAAAACTTCAAGAAGTATCCCTTAGAATAATAGATTTTTCAAAACCAACAATTGCTGCTATAAACGGATATGCACTCGGATCTGGCTATGAGCTTGCATTGGCATGCGATATAAGACTGGCAGCAGAGGATGCAATGATAGGATCTCCTGAGGCCAAAGTTGCTTCATCTGTTACAGGAGGTGCAACAAGGCTTTTGGTTGATCTTATCGGCCCTTCAAAGGCAAAAGAACTCATCTTTACAGCAGAGTATATAGATGGAAAAGAGGCGGAAAGGATAGGTCTTATAAATAAGGCAGTTAAAAAAGATAAACTTATGGAAGAGGCTATAAGACTGGCAGAAAAGATCATAAAAAATTCTTCCCTTTCTATTATGCTGATAAAGAGGTTGTTAAATATTGCAAAAGAGACAGGGATATATTCTATTATGCAGTATGAAATAGAGGTATGTTTAAACGCTGTGTTTTCTGAAGAGAGGCCTGAAAGGATAAGGGAATTCGAAAAAAGGAAGAAAGGAGAAAAGGAAGAATGAAGGTAGAATACATCACAAGCATAGAAAGGGTTGATGGCCTGAGCAAGGATGAGAAAAGGAGGTTAAAAAGAGTAACTGAGAAGTTCCCATTTAGGGCGAATACTTACTATTTAAGTCTTATAAACTGGTCTGATCCGAATGATCCAATAAGAAGAATCATAATACCATCAGAAGAGGAGCTTGAAGAGTGGGGAAGCTGGGACCCTTCAGATGAAAAGAGATATACAGTAGCTCCAGGGGTTGAACATAAATACAGGGATACTGCCCTTGTCCTTTTTAACAATCTATGTGGAGGATACTGTAGATTCTGCTTTAGAAAGAGGCTTTTTGTAAAAGGGAATAAGGAGATAATCAGGGATCCAAGACCCGCACTTGAATATATAAAAGAGCATCCTGAGATAAACAATGTCCTTATCTCAGGTGGAGATCCACTCCTTCTCTCAGATAGAAGATTAGAGGACATACTTTCAGGACTAAGGGCAATAGATCATGTAAAGATAATAAGGCTTGGGACGAAGATGCCTGCATATAATCCTTATCGCATTTTAAATGACGATAAGTTGCTAAGGCTAATAGAGCAGTTTAGCTTTAAAGACAAGCGCATCTATGTCATGGTTCACTTTAATCACGAAAGGGAGCTTACCCCACAGGCAATAAGTGCAATAGACAGACTCCTTAATGCAGGGGCAATCATCTGCAATCAGACGCCGCTTATAAGAGGAGTAAATGATAGTGCTGAGTCACTTTCAAATCTTATAAATAAGCTTTCCTTTATTGGTGCTACCCCTTATTATATGTTTCAATCCAGACCAACTTTGGGAAACAAGGCATATTCAGTTCCAGTAGAAGAGGGGATTCATATATTTGAAAAGGCAAAGATTTCTGTTTCAGGATTAGCTAACAGATTGAAATTTGTTATGTCACACAAGACAGGAAAAATAGAGATTTTGGGTATTGACAACGAGTTCATATATATGAAATATCATAGGACACCTGATGGAGAGGTTCCGAAGGTTATGAAGTTTGAAAGAAATCCTGAAGGATATTGGCTTGAAGACTTTAAGCCAGTATCTCAATAAAAAATTTAATTAAGGAGGGAGGAAGATGGATATCGAACAAGTAAAAAAAGTGGGAGTCTTAGGAGCAGGTTCAATGGGAAGTGGTATTGCTCAGCTTTTTGCCCAGTCAGGATTTGAAGTAGTAATAAGGGATGTAAAGCAGGATTTTGTGGATAGAGGTATGAAGGCTATAGATAAGAATTTGAGCAAACTTGTCCAAAAGGGTAAGATGAGTGAAGATGACAAGAATCAGATAATGGGAAGGATCAAGGGGACAATAGAGATGTCAGATCTAAAAGATGTGGACTTTGTTGTAGAAGCTGTTATAGAAGATCTTGATCTCAAGAAGCAGGTATTTAAAGAACTGGATGAGCTTACAAGGGATGAGGTGATACTTACAACAAATACATCATCTCTTTCTATTACAGAGATAGCTGCTGCAACAAAGAGGCCAGACAAGATTGTGGGAATGCATTTCTTTAATCCTGCTCCTGTAATGAGGCTTGTAGAAGTGATAAAGGGTGCACTTACTACTGATGAATCTGCACAGTTCGTAAGGGATCTTGCAGAAAAGAAGCTTGGAAAAGTAACTGTGCTTGTTAAGAAAGATACAGCAGGGTTTATAGTAAACCGTCTTATGGTTCCATTTCTTATGGAGGCAATTAGGGTATATGATGAAGGAATAGCTAGTATAGAAGATATTGATAAGGCAGTAAAATTTGGTCTGAATCATCCAATGGGACCATTTGAACTCATGGACTTTACTGGAATAGATATAAGCTATTATGTGAATGAAGTATTTGCAAGGGAGCTTCCAAAGGAATTGAAACATACAACTCCATTCTCACTTAAGCAAATGGTGAGGTCAGGAAGGCTTGGTATAAAGACAGGTATTGGCTGGTATGATTACAGGAAGAAATAAGGAGGTGAAAGGATGGTGGAATTTCAAGATATAATCTTTAAGAAGGAGGATGGAATAGTAACAATTACTATAAACAGACCACCAATGAATCCAATGAGATATAGGACTTATGCAGAGTTTCACAAGGCAGCAGACATAATCAATGCCGATCCAGATGTAAGGGTAGTAATATTTACTGGAGCAGGAGATAGGGCCTTTAGTGCAGGAGGAGATGTAAAGGCATTTTATGAGCTTGGTGATTCTGTAGATAATGTAAGGGAGTATGTAAATAATGCAAGTCTTGCCCTGAGAAAGATAAAAGATCTGGAAGTGCCAACAATTGCTGCTGTAAATGGCATTGCAATGGGTGGTGGAATAGAGCTTATGTGTGTATGCGACTTCAGGATTGCATCTGAAAAGGCAATCTTTAGTCAGGCAGAGATAAATATAGGTCTTATTCCAGGAACAGGTGGTACGATAGAGCTTCCATATATAGTTGGATGGGCTAAGGCAAAAGAGATGGTTATGCTTGGAAGACAGTATAGTGCAAAAGAAGCGCTTGAAATGGGACTTGTTATGAAGGTTGTTCCTCCTGATAAGGTTATGGAAGAGGCAAAGACACTCGCAAAGGAACTTATGCAAAAACCGAGGACGGCACTTAAACTTGCAAAGCATATGCTAAATACTGGAATTAATCTTGATCTCATGAGTGCAAGAAGGATGGAGATAGAATTCTTTAATCTTACCTATATGACAAAGGATGCAAAAGAAGGACTCAAGTCTATTATTGAAAAGAGAAAGCCAGAGTATAAAGGAGAAGAGCTCGTTCCTTCAATAAAGGAGGGTATGGAGTTTAAACGTAGCTAATTAGGAAGGGGCTTATATGCCCCCTCAAAAAGGAGGCATTATTAATGGCTGTAAAGGCAGGACTGGATGATAACACCAAGGAGATGCTACTTTCGAAGGCAATTGATCTATTTTATGAAAAGGGATATGCAGGTGCATCTGTGAGAGAGATTGTAAAGGCAGTAAGGGTGAGTAATTCCATACTCTATCACTACTTTAAGGATAAAAATGAGCTCCTATTTGTTATTATTGAAAGGACAGGAAGGGAGCTTATAAAGGCATTAAAGAAGATACAGGATGAGATAGAAGATCCTGTTGAGGCATTATCAAAAATGATTCTTACACAGGTAAGTATAATAAAGGAAAGGAAGAAAGAGGCAAAAATATTTTTAGAAGAGCAGTATCAGTTAAATGAGGTGTATAAGAAGAGGATATTGAATCAGCACAGGGAGATTTATGGAATCTATAAAAGACAGCTTGACAAGTTAGATAAGATGGGAAAATTAAGGAATGTAAATAAGACTGTAGCAAACTTTGGGATAAATGCCATGATGAATTGGTCTTATAGATGGTATAAGGAAAATGGTCCACTTTCCATAGAAGAGGTGGCAAATGCAATAAAGGATATTTTTTTTTACGGTATATTGAAGAGAGATAAAAAATTTGATATTGACAAGAACGAACGTTCGAGTTTATAGTTTAAAACCAAAAAAGATAGCGAGGAGGAGTCATGAAAGGGATAGGTGAGTGGTTTAGGAGACATGCTCTTCTTTTATTTGTTATTTCATCGATCGTAATTATAGGTGCAGGTGTTTTTTATGTGTATTACACCCAATACATGATCCATAAGAAGGTGGTGATAAAGGTCAAACGCAAGTATTTTCATCATAATTTATTGGCAGTGGATGCAGGGGATGAAAAGAATGTCTGGGCAGTTGGTTATAGGGGTATCATCCTTCATTCAGATGATAGTGGTGTTACTTGGAAGAGGCAACATTCCAATACAAGGGCAACACTTGCTGATGTGGATTTTATTAATGCAAAAGAAGGATGGGCTGTTGGGCAATGGTGCACAATCCTTCATACTGAAGATGGTGGAAAGCATTGGATAAAACAAAAGGTTCCAAAGGATCTCGATCCGATGACATATCTCTGTTCTGTCCATTTCATAGATTCAAAGGATGGATGGGTATGTGGAAATAATGCCGCTGTTCTTCATACAAAGGATGGAGGAAAGACATGGGAGCTTTTTGATATGACAGATTATGTAGATTGGACAACCCAGTTTAATGGAATCTATTTTATAGATAAAAATAATGGATGGCTTGTAGGAGAGCAGGGAATATGCCTACATACAACAAATGGTGGAGAGGATTGGGATGTAGTAGATCTTGGCATAGGAAAGAAGACCCTTTTTGCAGTGAAGTTTCTCCCTAAGGACCCGAAAAAAGGCTATATAGTAGGAGTTGAAGGTATACTGCTCTATACAAATGATGGTGGAAAGACATGGCAGCCACCCCAGTGGTCAGGACTTCCTGTAAAAGAACATGTCTTTAATGTTGTTTTTGTAGCAAGTCCAGAATACAATCCAGCAAGTAACCTTGGTCTGAATGTATATGCAGTTGGAAGAGGTGTATTTCTCCATACATATGGACAATTACAGAAGAATTGGGAGAGTGTGATAGATATCAAATTACCACCAAGACATAGACCCTTGGAATATACATGGCTTCGTGGGATTGCCTGGCCTAATGACCATATAGGAATAGTAGTTGGTGAAGATGGTCTTATTTTGAGATCATGGGATCAGGGCCTTCACTGGGTATGGATACCTTATGGATATGAATATGAATAAAACAAGGGGGTATGTGTTATGGAAGAGAGAAAAACGCGATTAGGAATTAAGATTGCAGACTTTCTTTTAAAAAGAAGAATACCAATCCTTATTATCATGTTCATTCTCACCTTAGTGTTTGGATATGGACTTCTTAATCTGCAGATCAAGGTTCGCTTGGACGAAATGCAACCTCCTCTTCATCCATTTGTAAAGCTAAACAGAAAGTTTATGAAGATATTTGGTGGTGCAAATACAGTAATGATAGAGGTGCATGTAAAGGAAGGAGATATCTTTAATTATAAGACTCTTTCCAAAATAAAGGCAATTACCGATGAGATCCAGTTTCATCCATATGTAAGGCGTTCTCTTGTGGAGTCCATCTCAAGACGTAAGGCAAAAGCTGTAAGAGGATATGCAGGTGGAACACTTGATATCAAATCACTCATGTATCCCACTGTTCCAAAGAGTCCAGAGGCGATCGAAAGGTTGAAGAAAAATATTTTCTGTAATGAATTTTATAGAGGAATCCTCGTATCAAATGATGGAAAGGCTTCACTCATATTTGCTGACCTGAAGGAAACAGGCGTTGATTACAATAAGTTTTTCCAGTTTGTCTATAACAAGATCCTGAAGAAGTATCAGGATAAAAATACACTGATCCACATGGCAGGATTCCCAATACTTATGGGCTGGATATATCACTATCTTCCTGCAATGAATGCAATTTTTCTCTGGACTATCATAATCGTTGCAGTTCTTGTTGTGGCTATATTTAGAAACTTCCTGGGATCTATTGTTCCAATGATAATCGGTTTTGTGAGCACCGTATGGGGTCTTGGTTTTATTGGTCTGATCCACATGAGTCTTGATCCACTTATGTTAGTTCTTCCATTCCTTGTTGGTGCAAGGGCACTTAGTCACTCTGTGCAGACAACAAGGAGATGGCTTGAGGAATATGAGAAAAGTGGGAGCAAGATAGATGCCGCACATGGAACAATAGCCGGGCTGTTTCTTGCAAGTCTTTCTGCGATTATCACAGACGCAGGTGGATTCTTGGTGCTTGTCCTTGCAAGGATACCCTGTGTACAGAAGCTGGCACTTCTCTGTACATTCTGGGTGATTGCAATATTCATCACTGTTGCAATGGGTGGCCCTCTTATGGGAATATACCTTCCCGCTCCTAAAAAGATTCACTTGGGTGGTGCTGGAATTATTGAAAAGATTTTGGGTAAGGTCGTTTCTCTGGATACAAATAGGAAGACTGCTGTAGTAATAATGATTATCTTCATTGCAGCAGGTGTATGGGGGGCTTTTTACGCATCAGAGATACCAATAGGAAACGTCCATCCTGGTTCTCCAATCCTATTTCCAGATTCCAAATATAACAGGGATGTTGCAGAGATAAATGCAAGATTTGACAATGCAGGAACAGATACAATGAATGTTGTGGTTGCTGGAGTAAACAACTGTGTTGAGATGCCTCTTACCCTGTTTAAGATGGAATATCTTACTGATGAGATGAAAAAATATGTTCCTGCTGTTGGTGGAAGCCAGTGTATTGTAAATATAGTGAAGAAACTGAATCAGGAATTTCATGAAGGTGACCCAAAATGGTATGTAATCCCAGACAGTCTTCTGGCAAGTGGAACATACATCCTGATGTATAGATCTACTGGTGAGGCAGGTGACTTTGATGTCTGGGGAACACCCAAACTGGATATGGGAAGTATAAGGATATATTTTAAGAACCATCTCTATAGCACTATAAAGCATGCCTTAAAGGTATTGAGAAACTTCTTGGACAGGTATCCTGAACTATTGCAAAGAAAATTTTATGATGATGTGTATGTACCACTTATTCAGAAATATCCAGATATTGGAAAACAGAATTTTGTTGTTCATGTAACAAGAAACATTGTGGAATTTAAGTTAAGGGATTTCCTGAAATATATGCATACCAAGAAGGCAAAACTAATTGAAGATCCTAACTTTAAAAAGGAATTTCCAGAACTTTATTCCAAGAAAAACCTGATAAAGAAGTATCCAAAGATCCTGAAGATGACAATGAGAGAATTTGTAGAGCATCATCCAGAGGCTATTCCAATGTTAAAACTCATGGACAGGGATGAGTTCATGTCACCCAAGAGATTTGGTGCTGCTGACTTCAAATATGCTGCAGGTAGAATTGGAGTGATTGCTGCTATAGATGAAGAGATAGAGTGGTCACAGGCTGGAACAATTCTGCTTATCTTCATTATCGTGTTCATCCTGTGCTCCACTGTATTCAGATCTGTCTGGGCTGGAATCGTCCTTGCTATTCCTCTGATTGTTGCTAACCTGGTTACATTCGGTTACATGGTGATAAAGGAGATTGGTCTTGATGTAGATACGCTTCCTGTTTTTGCAGTTGGTATCGGAGTTGGTGTTGATTATGGAATATATGTAATATCCAGGATGAGAGAAGAATATGAAAACTTGAGAGACATAGATGCGGCAGTTACAAAGGCTATTTCTACCGCAGGACTTGGTGTTGTATTTACTGCAGTAACACTTACTATTCCAGTTCTACTCTGGGACTTCCTCTCCAAGATCAAATTCCAGGCTGACATGGGCTTGCTCCTTGCATTCCTGCTCATCTTCAACATGCTTGGTGCATTATTCTTTATCCCTGCAGCAGTTTCATATTTTAAACCAAGGTTTATAACACTTGGACACGAATAATAAAAAGGGGAGGTGAGAGGCATAATGAAAGTTTTTATGAAGAATTTAAAAAATAAAAAAAGGAGGGAAGATGTGATGAAAAAAGGTCTTCTTAAGATTGTTACCATTATGCTTGCTTTCTTCTTCCTCACTGCAGGGATTTCTCTTGCAGGGGAAGAGATTCCATCTGTAACCATAAAGTATAGTCCCCAATATAGACCAGAAAGAGCTGATAAATGCATTCCCCAGTATAAAGATTGGAAAGAGGCAAAGTGGCCTGTTCCATTTGAAGATCCCAATTCCAAACTTCCTTTCTGGGTAAGGAACTGGAACTATTGGGCAAAAAAGACCGGGAATCGTGATTGGATTGCATGGGGGAAACGACTCGCAAATCCAAAGGGAATAGAACTTGGTAAGGCCTGGATAAAGCTAAATGGAATTGATTGTTCAAAGATAGTTGCACTTTCAAAGATTGCTCCTGATATCAGGCCAGGTGTTGTAATTACTCAACAGAACTGGAAGAAGTATGAAAAGGGTCTAAAAGAGCTCTGGCCAAAATCTTTATGGTATAGGCTTACAAACAACGCCTATGTTCCATATAAAGTCATAAAGATTGCTCCAACACAGCATATCTACAAGTCTCGTGGGATGCTCTATTACACAAAGAAGTATCTGAATCAGCCACATATAGACAATGAGGGAATGATGG
>JALVZP010000101.1 GCA_027037575.1 Desulfobacterales bacterium
AATGTAAAGGCACCTGAAGGAATCATTGATATGCTTAGGCAGTGGGGTCAGAGAAAGCCTGTTATTTCGTGTCTTTGTGCTCCAAAGGGGATATGGGATAGGGAGATAAATATACTTGAGGATTCTAAGGCAATAACAAACTATCCCACACCAGAAAGGGCAGCAAGGGCAATTTCTTATCTATTGGAATACAAGAGGATCATATCAAGGGGTATAAGGGATGAAGATAATAGATAAGGCAAAAGAGGAAGGAAGGAATGTGCTTTCAGAGTATGAGTCAAAACTACTGTTAAAGGAGTATTCCATTCCTGTAACTAAAGAGATTCTTATAAGAAGCAAAGATGAGCTAAGGGATGCAATAAAGGAAATAGGTTTTCCCCTGGTAATCAAGGGATGCTCACCTGAAATTACACATAAGACAGAAATGGGAATTGTATTTACAAACATAAGAAGTGAAGATGAGGCAAACAGGGCATTTGATCAGGTATATGAAAAGATAAAAGGGCTTAAGGATTCGGCAGTACTTGTTCAGGAGATGATAGATGGAAAGAGGGAGCTAATGATTGGAATGATAAGGGATCCACAATTTGGCCCATCTGTCATCTTTGGGCTTGGGGGAATATTCACAGAGATACTGAATGACTTTTCTTTTAGGGTTGCTCCTTTAACAAAGCAAGAGGCAAAAGAGATGATAACGGAGATAAGGGCAAATAAGATACTTTCCTCTATAAGGGGGATGCCTCCAGTAAATATAGAGATGCTTTCAGAGATGATAGTGAAGCTCGGAGAAATAGGATGTGATATAGAAGCAATTAAGGAGATGGACATAAATCCATTAATCATTTCAGGAAGTATGCCAATTGTAGTAGATGCACTAATAGTGCTTGAATAAAAAAGGAGGAGAGGCGTATGAAAAAAGTAATACTTTTCCTTTTATTATTGATGCTATTTTATTCTACCTACTTATATGCAGGAGCTCCATTTATGGACTTTGAAGGAGTTGGCGGTGCAGGAATTGTTCCTGGTGCATATAGGGTGAATCCACCAAAGGAAGGAGAGATATTTGGAAGACCCTCTTTGTCCCATTGGAGTCTATGGGGAGAGGGATCAAACCTTTATACGCATGGAATAGCAATATCCTTTTTGAAATGGTTTGAGGTGGGATATGTAATAGAGACATTTGATTATGCAAGGATAAGAAGGCAGGTATATAAGGCAAGTAGAGGGAAGCTTGATCCAGGATATCACTATATCTGGATGCACGATTTTCACTTTAAGACAGTCCTTCTTCACGAGACAACATATCTCCCTGCATTTGCAATAACACTGGAATATAAGCTAAATGAGACAATAGAGGATATAGATAAGAAACTGAAGGGGGCAATGGATGGTCTTGGATATTATGGAAATGATGGTATAGACTTTGATTTTTCAATCTCAAAGAGGATACCAAAGTTTGTAATCTTTCCGCTGATAATTAATGCAAACATGAGGCTTACAAAAGGCCATTACTTAGGACTTCTTGGGTTTGGAAAGGACTATCACATAAATGGAGAACTTTCTGGTGCATTTCAGGTAACAAGGAATTGGGCATTCGGATGTGAGGTGAGACAGCAGAATGATAGCTTTGATCATATACCGGGACTTCCTGGATTTACTATGAGGGAAAATGCATTTTGGGATTGCTTTATTGCAGGATTCTGGAGACACATATCCTTTGCTGTTGCATTCTGCAGATTCGGAAATGTGGTGAATACAGAAACAGATCTGTTTGTATTTAACTTTAAATACGATTTTTAATAAAATATTTTTGCTATGAAAAGGGATATGCTCTTTAAGGATTGTGTCTGCTTTTTATTAGGAAAGGTTTCTCGAAAGCTAAACAGGATTACAAGGGAAAGCATTGCACCTTATGGCCTTACTACATCCCAGTTTTTTCTCCTGATTGCACTTTATGAAGAAAATGGGATACTTATAAGCAAATTGGCAGAAAAGGTAGCCCTGGATAAGGCATCTCTTACAGGGATAATAGATCGCCTTGAAAGGGATGGCCTTGTAGAAAGAAGAGGTGATCCAGAAGATAGAAGGGCAATAAGGGTATATTTGACTCCAAAGGCAGAATCCCTTAGAGAGGAGCTTCTTCAGATATATTATAGAAACAATAGTAAATTCCTTTCTGTTCTTTCCCCTGAAGAAAAGAAATTTTTTGAAAGTATCGTAGAAAAGCTGGAAAGCATAGAGGTGGAAGAGAAGTAGATGGATTTAAAGGACTTTTTTATTGATCCAGAGGGAAAAAATAAAGATTCCATCAGAGAAATGGGATATAGGATCGTTGACCTCATTGTTGATCATTTTTCAAGACTAAAAGATCTCCCTGTATTCAAGTATATAACTCCAAAAAGGCTTGACTCCATATTTTCTGAACCTATTCCAGAGGAGAAAAAGGGATGGAATGATCTATTAGATGAGATCAAGGATAAGGTCTTAGCCTATAGCTTTTATTTTGGCCATCCAAGATACATAGGACATATGATTACACAACCCTCAACTCCCTGCATATTTCTGGACTTTCTGATCTCAGCACTTAATCAATCCCTATTTCTCTGGGAGGTAGGACCATCTGCTGCCCATCTTGAGAGAGAGGCGATAAGGTGGTTATGTGAGATATTCGGATATGAAGAAGGATCAGGAGGGAGATTCCTTGCTGGAGGATCTGTAGCAAATCTTACAGCCATTCTTATTGCAAGAAATAAGGCAATCTCAGAAGGAAAGGATATCTCAGATATTGTGTGCCTCTGTTCTGAGTATAGCCACTTTTCCATAAATAAGGCAGCAAACTTTTCTGGAATAAAGAGGGAAAATCTTATTCAGATAAATACAGATGAAAATGGAAGGATGATTCCTGAGCATTTGGAAGAGACAGTAAAGGAATATATATCGAGAGGGAAAGAGCCATTTATTGTTATTTCCACGGCAGGGACAACCATATCAGGATCTATTGATCCTATTCCTGAGATAGCTGAAATATGTAGCAGATACGGGATATGGCTTCATGTGGATGCTGCACATGGAGGGGCAGTTATATTTAGTGAAAAGTATAGGCACTTACTAAATGGGATAAATAAGGCAGATTCCATTGCATTTGACCCACATAAATGGCTCTACAATTCAATTCCTTCTGCAACGATACTTCTAAAAGAGGAAAAAAACTTAAATCATCTTTTGTTTAAGGCACCATATGTGGAGGATCCAAAAGATGAAGAGGGAATAAGGCCAAATCAAGGGGAGGCTGCTATCCAAGGGACAAGAGGATTTGATGCACTGAAGCTGTGGGCATCAATCAAGCTAATAGGAATAGATGGATATGGAAAGTTAGTGGATCATTGTATAGATCTTACTAAGTATTTTGCATCCAAGATAAAAGAAAATGACCTGTTAGAATTATGTTCAGATCCTGAAATAAATATCCTCTGCTTTAGGTGCTTGGATAGAAAGGGAAGGCATGATATGCTAAATTCCCTTATACAAAAGATGCTTGAAAAGGAGGGAAAGGCATTCCTTTCTGTAGCACAATTTAAGGGGAAGAAAGTCCTCAGATCAGTGATACTTAATTATTGCACCAAGGA
>JALVZP010000102.1:0-3692 GCA_027037575.1 Desulfobacterales bacterium
TGGATACTGGGAGATAAGGATACCTGTAGGGATAAGCAAGATATTATCCAGGCAGTTTTCTGGATATTCTAGCTCATTCCTTATAGGTCTTTTGTTTGGTATCTTTGCTGCACCATGTGCAGGTCCGCTTATAATAGGGCTTATGCTCTATGTCTTAAAGATGAAAGATCCATTTCTTGGATTTATCTATTTCTTTTCCTTAAGTCTCGGAATGGGTATTCCAATAGGAATCCTTGCCACATTTTCAGGAATGCTAAGTAGGCTTCCTTCTTCAGGAATGTGGATGATATGGGTAAGAAAGCTCTTTGCATGGACTCTTATATTCATGGCAGTATATCTTCTCAAGCCAGCCTTAGGAAAAGATATAGCAAATTGGCTAATTGTAGTCATATTGCTTTTTTCTGGAATACATCTTGGATTTTTTGAAAAGAGCCTATCAAACAGGATATTAAGATGGACATTTGGTATAGTTCTTGTCCTATCTTCTCTTTATCTTGGCATCTTTTCTAAGGAAAAGGCACAGATAAAATGGTTTTCTTATAGTGATTCTATGATCAAATCAAAAGACAAACCAATAATTATAGATTTTTATGCGGATTGGTGTATCTCCTGCAGAAAGGTAGATAAGGAAATATTTGAAAGGCCAGAGATGAAAAGAATAAGCAAAAGATTCATTATGATAAGAGTAGATCTTACAAGGCAACTTCCTGAACAGAAAAGGATATTAAACAGGTTTCACATAAAAGGTCTTCCAACTATTTTGATAATAAGCAAGGATAAAACTATCCGACTTGAAGGAGAAATAAGCTGGCAGGATTTTCTTAAAAGGATAAAGAAAGTCCTCATGCAATATCAAACTTCAGATCTATCATATCTCCCATCTCAAAGCCTATTGAATTAAAGAATTTAAGAAGATCAAAGTCCCTCCAGTATACAAATGCATATACACTTTTTATGCTCCTCTTCTTCATATACTCTATCATCTCACTTACCAGCATCTGTCCAATTCCTTTTCTCTGATATTCAGGACTTACCACAATCGTATTTATCCAGCCTATGTTTTCAGGTGTAATATATTCCCATCCACTTATAGAACCAAGTATAAAACCAACAATCCTATTCTTTATCTCTGCAACAAGTGCTATGAAGGATTCCTTATCTAAGGTCTCTGCCTTTGCCTTCCAGTATTCTAACCTGTTCCTTCCTGTGGTCTTTTTATCTATTTCTGCTATCTGCTTATAATCCTCCTTTTTCATTGGTCTTATAATCGGAAGCTCCTCCAAGGATTCCATTTCATTTCCCCTTCTCTTTTAAGGCCCTCTCCTTTTCTGCAACAAGGAGTCTTGTCTCTACGACAGTATCAGGAATAAGGCTCATGGAATCAATACCACACTCTACAAGGAATTCTGCAAAGTCTGGAAAATCACTTGGTGCCTGTCCACATATACCAATCTTTCTTCCTTTTTCCTTGGCCGTCTTTATAACATCTTTTATTAGCCTCTTTACTGCCTCATTCCTTTCATCATATAGATGAGCAACAAGAGAAGAGTCTCTGTCAAGACCTAAGGTGAGCTGTGTAAGGTCATTAGATCCAATAGAGAATCCATCAAATATATCTGCAAACTGATCAGCAAGGATAACATTGCTCGGTATTTCACACATTACATATACTTCAAGCCCATTCTCTCCTTGAACAAGACCAAATCTCTTCATTAGCTCTAATACCTTCCTTCCCTCTTCTGGTGTCCTACAAAAGGGAATCATTACCTTTATATTAGTGAGTCCCATCTCTTCCCTTGCCTTGAGAATAGCCTTGCATTCCAATTCGAATGCTGGGACAAATCTCTCATCGTAGTAGCGAGATGCTCCTCTCCATCCTATCATTGGATTGCTTTCTATTGGTTCATACAGATGACCACCAAGTAGATTCCTATACTCATTTGTCTTGAAATCAGAAAGTCTTACTATCACATCCTTTGGATAGAATGCAGCAGCAATCCTGCCGATTCCCTCTGCAAGCTTATCTACAAAAAACTGCTTCTTATCTGAATATACCCTCGTCCTTTCTTCTATCTCATCTACAAGCCTCCTTATCTCCTCATCTTCCTTTGCCTTTTCCTTAAGCTTTTCAAATTCAACAAGAGCAAGGGGATGTATCCCTATATGCGAATTTATAATAAACTCCTCTCTTGCAAGTCCTACTCCATCATTTGGTATCATTGCCTGAGAAAATGCCTGTTCAGGAATACCTACATTCATCATTATCTTTGTCCTGGTAGGAGGAAGCTCTTCTAAGTTTATGTTCTTAACTTCATACTTTAGTAGCCCTTCATACACATATCCCCTTTCTCCCTCACAGCAGGAAACAGTAACCTCTTGTCCTGTCTTTATCTTTTCAGTAGCGTTCCCTGTCCCTATCACACATGGTATTCCAAGCTCCCTTGATACAATTGCAGCATGACATGTCCTTCCACCTTTGTTTGTAACAATGGCAGACGCCATCTTCATAATAGGTTCCCAATCGGGATCTGTCATATTTGTGACGAGAACCTCACCTTCTTTAAACTCATGAAGCTCATCAGGAGAAAGGATTACCTTGGCAACACCCTGTCCAACCTTTGAACCCACTGCCATCCCTTCTACAAGTACTTTACCTCTTTCCAGAAGGATATACTTTTCATATGTCTTATAGTCTCTCTGGGAGTGAACTGTCTCTGGCCTTGCTTGAACAATGAATAACTTTCCTGTTCCAACATTTACTCCATCTCCATCTTTTGCCCATTCAATATCCATTGGAGTATAGGTGTTTCTTTCCTTAGAATAGTGCTCTTCTATAATACATGCCCATCTTGCAAGCTGAAGTATTTCGTCATCCTCTAATATATAACGGCGTTTTTCTTCCTCACTCACAGGAACATTCTTCGTCGTTTCCTCCCCTTCAGATGAATATACAAGCTTTATTTCCCTATCTCCCATCTTCTTGCTTATAATGGCCTTTTTTCCCTGTTTGAGAGTTGGTTTAAAAACATAATATTCATCAGGATTTACCACTCCTTGAACAACATTTTCTCCAAGCCCATAAACAGCAGTTATATAGACCACATCCTTAAATCCTGTTTCTGTATCTATGGAAAACATAACTCCAGAAGCTGCAGAATCACTTCTTACCATCTTCTGGACAGCAATGGAAAGGGCAACATCCATCTGGCCAAATCCCTTGTCATGCCTGTAAGATATAGCTCTATCAGTAAACAGACTGGCAAAACACCTTTTACATGCATCAAGTAGCTTCTCTTTTCCTCTAATGTTCAGGTATGTGTCTTGTTGTCCAGCAAAGGATGCATCAGGAAGGTCTTCTGCTGTTGCTGATGACCTTACTGCCACATCAACTGCATCTGTTCCAAATTCAGAAGAGAGCTTTTCATAAGCATCACATATCTCCTTTTCTAAATCAGGTGGAAAGGATGCGTTCCTGATTATATCTCTAACTTTTTTCCCTTTTTCTTTCAGGTTTTTTATGTCATGTGTATTTATATCCTTAAGGATATCCTTTATCTTTTTATCTATTTCAGAATATTCAAGAAAATACCTGTATGCATAGGCTGTAATGGCAAATCCATTTGGAACATTTATTCCATGATTTGCCAGCTTTTGATACATTTCTCCAAGAGATGCATTTTTTCCTCCAACAA
>JALVZP010000102.1:3702-11582 GCA_027037575.1 Desulfobacterales bacterium
GGTTATTTCTTTAAACCATAAAATAAACCTTTTTCTCTCCACCTGCCCTACCCCTTATCTTTTTTCCCTAAATAACATTTATTAGAAAAATTTGTCAATCTAACTATCAAGATTAGGTATAGAGATACTTGCATCTTGAGAATCTCCTGTTCAAAATATACTTTTTATAAAGCTTGAAAATAAAAAAAAGCTCTGTTACTTTATTTACACATCAAACTCAGGAGAGGGAAGTGGAAATGACTCAGACAATTCACCCTGTTCCTATCACAAAAACGAAGACAGAAAGAAGATGTCTTTCCTGTGGAACTACTGATATCAAACCTGGAAGAAGATACTGCTCAGAAGAGTGTAGACAACACATGAATTGGGTTCTTTCTCTTTCAAAAGGACTATTGAAAGCAGTAAATGCAAGATATGCTACCTTTTTCTATACATCTGAATATGTGATCTTAGATATTTTACCAGCTTGGTCTAATGGGATATCCAGGTTTATAGGAAGAAGAAGGCCAGGAAACAAGCCTGCGGAAGATCTTAAAGAATTAATTCTTTATTGGGGTAAGAAGTGGCATGAGCTCGTAAACAGTAATAATTCTAAAAGCTATGCATCATTTGTTATTGTCAAGCAAACTTATATAAAAGGACTTGATCCTGAATCAATAAAACCTGTAAAGGTTACAATACCGAGATTGACTCAAAGGGAAAAAGGATATATGAGAATTTTAAAGATAAAAAAGGAGGATCTTTTTTCAGAAGATGCTGTTAGATTTATAAAGACTGCTTACAGAAAAATGGCAAAATTGTATCATCCTGACAGTGGAGGAGATGAAGAAAAATTTAAACAATTAAATGAGGCACATAGACATATGCTTACGTGGGCGAAAAACCCAAATTACAATATCAGAAAGGCCTTAGAAGGATGCTGGTCATACGATGGATCTACTAATAAATGGTCCCCACCTCTATAAGATACAGACACTCCTTACTTGCCTTAAATCTGTAAGTCCCATAATTATTTTCCTTATACCATCCTGCATAAGTGTCCTCATCCCATCTTTTATAGCCTGGCTTCTCAATTGATCTACTGGTGCTTTTCTTTGAATGAGCTCTTTTATTTCAGGTGTTCCAACAAGAAGTTCAAAAAGTGCTACTCTCCCTTTATAGCCTGTATTATTGCAATTTTCACATCCTTTTGGTCTATAAAGAACAAGGTCATTATTATATTCGATCCCTAACTCTTCAAATCCATCTCCATAAAGTTTTCTCAAGGTCTCAAATTCACTTTCTGAAGGATGATAGGACTCTTTACACTTGGGACATAGAGTTCTTGCTAAACGTTGAGCAAGAATCCCTAAGATGGCATCTGCAAAGTTAAATGGATCCAGCCCTATATTTAGTAACCTAGTAATAGTTTCAGGTGCACTGTTTGTATGTAGTGTGCTTAATACTAAATGTCCTGTAAGGGATGCCTCAATAGCAGTAGATGCAGTTTCATAATCTCTCATCTCTCCTATCATTATCACATCAGGATCAGCTCTTAAAAAGGCCCTCATTGCAGCAGCAAAGTCAAGACCTATCTTTGGTAAAACCTGCACCTGCCTCAGACCTTCCTGTGTGATTTCAACAGGATCTTCTGCTGTCCATATCTTCTTCTCTGGAGTGTTTATTTGTCTTAATGCAGAGTGAAGGGTTGTTGTTTTTCCTGAACCAGTAGGACCAACCACAAGTATAAGTCCATAAGGTTTATGGATCATCTCTAAGAATTCTTTATAGTCCCTTTCTCTCATATAAAGCTTTTCCAATGGAATTGGTTCTCCACTGTGGAGTATTCTCATAACCACATCCTCATTTTGATTTACTGTAGGTATGGTAGCAACCCTGAGCTCAATATCTAATGGTGCATATTTCCTGAATAATATCTTTCCATCCTGAGGCAGTCTCCTTTCAGAGATATCCAGATCAGCCATTATTTTTATCCTGGATATAAGGGCATTTTTATAGATATATGGGATAGTTTGATATACATGGCATACTCCATCTATCCTTGTTCTTATAATTACTGGCTTTTTACCGGACTGAGGTTCTATATGTATATCTGATGCCCCTTTATTATATGCATCTATTATTATTTTATTGACAAGCTGTACAATAACACTATCCTCTTCAGAAATATATTCTTCTTCCTCTTCTTCTGCTTCTTCTGCCTCTATTTTTTCTCCTGTTTCTAACTGGGTTAGCAGATCTTCAATATTGGTACTTTCTTCTAAAGAAAAGACCTTCTTTGTCTTAAAAAAAAGGTCTATAATCTTTTCGATATCTTCCTTTGTAGACACCCAGTACTCAAATTTGTTACCAGGAAGTACTTTGGAGATTACATCTCTTGCAGGAAGAAAATTAGGATCTTCCATTACTACTATGATTTTATCTTCCTTCTTTGCTATAGGAACAAATCCATAATATTTTAAGAAACTTGGTTTAAGACCTTTTAGAAGATCAGTTGGAATAGGCATATTTGGATCATAAGAGATAAAGGGGGCTTTATAGAATTCAGATAGAGATTTTGCCAGATCCTCTTTGGAAACATTAAAATCACTTATAAGAATAGACTCCACACTTTTCTTTAGCTTTCTGGCAATAGACATGGCCCTTGAAAGATCTTGAGTATTAATGATGTTATTTCTTATAAGATAGTCAAATTTTGTCTGAGTTGTCTTTTGAGCAGCCCTTTGATTTTTAAAAAAGGCAATTCCCAAGACATTGGCAATTTCTTGAACAAACTTTTCGTCCTCTTCAGTAAATTGATCTGAACTTTTTTTATTTATAAGCTGAACGACTCCAAGTATATATCTTTTATAAACAATTGGAGCAGCAAGGACCTGTTTTGTCCTATAGCCGGTTTTTTCATCCCATTTTTTATCAAACCTAAGGTAGGGACTTATCTTCCTTAATTCATCTTCGTTTCTTACTTCTGATATATTTATAGTTTTGCATGCCCATGCAGAATAACCAGCTATACTGCTGGGATTAATTGGAACCCTTATTTCATTTATCTCATCTCCTGTTTTGAATTTAGAGTATAGCTGCCTATTTAGACCATCTATTGCATATATAGTGATCCTGTCTGCATCAAAGAGGGATAATATCTCACCTTGAAGGTTTATTAGAATTTCTTCTGTATTCGATGCAGAATGGATTTCATTTATGATTCGATTCAGCTTTTTTTGATATTCTAATTCTTTTTCAAGACTAATTTTATCCTCAGTAGCAGCTTCTTTCTTTTTTAGAAAAAATGCCATAATTTCTCCTTTTTTTTGTTGCAAATATATTGAAATAAATTCTTTGATAATCTTAAACTGATTTTTTTCTTTTTTCAACCTAATGTCTGAGTCTGTTGTTACTATTTTAAAATGTCACACTTAATTAAGATGTCACATAGTAAGCCTTTTAGATATTAGATATGGGCAAAATTAAAACAAAATCAGTAATAACACAAAGTTTTATTCGAACATGAGTCATTCTTTGTTCGAAAAAAATAAAAAAAGGAGATGATAAAAGATGTAATAATAGTTCCGGTCATTGAGTGGTTTTAATTACTTAATCTTTCAGTGAGAGATTAAAGACCAATTTTTACAGAGATGTCCCAAAATGGACAGTTTAAAGATAGTTAGTAATGAGGTGGTTTCTACAAAATAATATGGTCGTTAAATATAGGAAGGGAGGGAAAAATGAAGAATATTAGCCTTAAAAAAGGATTGGGATATTTACTAATATTTTTATTTTCTCTTCAGTTACTCGCTTCTTTATTGGTCTTTTGGATCTTTTCCTATCAGGAAAGTTTATCAGTGGCCTTAAATATATCTGGCAGGCAAAGAATGCTTACTCAGAAAATGACAAAAGAGAGCTTTATATATGCAAAGATGCCAACACCAGACCATTTAAAGCAAATAATAGAGACTGCCAATCTGTTTGATAAAAGCCTTTATGCATTGAAAAATGGTTCAAAAGAGATGATGCTGAAAAAACTTAAGGATAAAAATGCCCTGGAAAAATGGCAGGCATGTGCTCAAGTATGGAAAGAATTTTATAAACATATTTTAGCTCTTAAAACTTGCAAACCAGGCAGTCCAGAATTTGAGTCTCATCTTTCATATATAAAGGATAATAACTTAAGAGTATTAAAACGGGCTCATCAATTTGTCCTTGCACTACAGGATCTTGCCCTGAAAAAAGTGAGAGAGACAAAGATGTTGCTTGTGACATTTGTATTTTTGAATCTTTTTGCCACAATAGGCGGATTTATTTTGGTTAAGAAAAGAATCATTTTGCCTCTCGATAAGATAATTAATGCCTTTAGAGAAATTTCAAAGGGAAATATGAATGTTTCTATTAAAGAGGAAGGCGTAAATGAAATAAGAGAATTGAGTCGAGTAGCAAAAGGCATGACCATGTTTATTGGAAGTGCCATGAAGGTATTTAAATCACAAGAGGGGCTTCAGAAAGAGATCCAGAAAATTATTTCTTCAACTACAAGGAATGTTTTGAATGGTGCTGAACAGGTTGGGGCCTTGGTAGGGAGAGTCAATGATATTAGTTTGACTACAAAGGATGCTATGGAGGCAGTAAATCGTTCTGCAAAAGAGCTTTCTCTGGCAATCAATGAAATTTCTGAAAATATTAGCAGAACCGCAATCTCTATTAATGAAGTTCGAGATAAGGCAGAAAATGCCAGCCAGGTTATGGAACGTTTTAGTATTCATACTCAAGAGATTGGAAAGATTGTTGAAACAATTCAGAAAATAGCTGAAGAAACCAATCTCCTTGCATTGAATGCTACTATCGAGGCTTCACGGGCAGGCACGGCAGGCAGGAGTTTTGCAGTAGTAGCTAATGAAATAAAGGAGCTTGCTCAGGAAACAGCCAATTCTGCAAAAGAGATATCAGATATGGTTGCAAATATACAGGATAATGTTGGTGGAGCAGTGTCTTCAGTAAATGAGATACTGAATTCTGCTATAGAGCTTAGCGAATATGCAAGCACCATAACCAGTGCAGTAGAAGAGCAAAACATTGTAGTTAAGGATATATCAGATCGTATAAATCTTAACTTCCAGGACATTGACAAATTGAATAAAGAATCAAATGAATTAAAGAAGATAAGTGAACATTTCTTAGATATTGCTGGCCAGTTGGAGACCCCTGTTGAATCCTTAAAAGAGATTATCAGTGAAATAACCCATGTAGTCAGTCTGTTTGATGTCTCTCACGAAGAGGTTAATGCAGATGATCTTAAAGGTCTTCCAAGCCATGTTATATTAGAAGAGGCATATCTGGACCATCTTTTATGGAGATCTAAGACTGTCCAGTCAATACTTAAAGGAGATGATAAGACTAAATCTGGGAAAGATGATAAATGCCTTTTGGGACAAATACTAAACAATTCAAATATAATAGATCAAAATGAAGTAAAATCTATCTTACAAAAAATACGGAAAGACCATGAAAGACTCCACAGTCTGGTTTATGGATATAAATTTGACTCTTCTGTAAGCAAGAGGACAGTCTGGCTGAACACTCAACTAAAACCAATTTTTGAGAATATAGCCTTGAATCTTCATAATGCACTAAGTCTCCTGTCTAATCGAAACATATAAAAAGGGAGTAAGTTATGAAAAGATTAATCTCTTTATTGCTGATTCTAATTTTTGTCCTGTTGCCCATGATTGGCTTTGCAGGGGAGAATAAACGATTCTACTACAACCTGAAAGAAGAGATTAGATATGAATACTGGAATACCTTTGACAAAAATAGAGATCAGGACAATTTTGACTATGATAAGAGTTATGGATATACATCGAGCAAGATGAGGATTGGTGGGGGATTTAATAGCTCTCTATTAGATGGTTATATTCAGATGAATTGGACACAATTTTTTTCTTTGCCAAATGATGCAGAATTTGGATTGGGTTATCTTTATTATAAGTTTAATGGGAAATTTGGTATCAGGCCTGATAAGGCTACTGACATAGGATATTGTGCCCTCTCACAGGCATGGCTTCGTTTTAAACCCCCTATTATAAATGGTCTTTCCATAACTGTTGGAAGATTTTTATACTTCTCAGGACTTGAAGGAGGACTCTCTAAGAATAGTCAACTCAATTGGTTAAAAAAGAACAGGATATCACAACGGATGATTGGTCCTTTTGACTGGTCAAGGGTTGGTAGAGCTTTTGACGGTATTATGCTATCTTTTAACCATGATTTTTGGAATCTCACTGCTTCATATATTCATCCCACTCCTGGAGGATTTTATTTAAAAAGGGATGATTGGCGTCAGTCTGGAAAATCGTCTCACCGGATAGATGTGGCCACTCTGACATTCAGTTTAAGATATGATAATCCTTATGTGCGAAATACTGATATCCAGCTTTTCTACTATTATTATAATGACAAGAGAAAGACATCTGCTTCTGTCAAAATCATAGATGGGCATGACTATACTGCAGAATTATCAGGGCTTGGAGACTGTGAGATATACATGATAGGGGCTCATCTTATTAAACTCAAAAAAATTGGATCTGGTACGGCCGACTTTCTTCTATGGGGTGGGTATCAATGGGGAAATTGGGGAAGAGGAATAGCAGCTCATGATCATATTTTAGATCATGAAGCCTGGGCGGTTGCTGTAGAAGCAGGATATAGATTAGAAAATGTAATATGGAAGCCATGGTTTAGAGCAGGATATTTTTATGGATCAGGAGATGATGACCCGGATGATAAAAATCATAATACCTTTTTTATGATGTTACCCACTTTGAGGATATATTCACTTACTCCATCCTATACCTTCATGAATAGCAACTATTTTATGGGTCAGGTGATACTTAACCCCCATAAAAAGGTTCTTATAAGATCGGATGTGCATTTTGTTCGTCTTTCAGAAGATAAAGACTTCTGGTATCTTGGTTCAGGAATGATGCGTCCAGATAAACCCAGCTTTTCAGCTATATCAGCTCATATTATAGACGGCGATAGAGACCTGCTTACCATGTGGGATATTTCTTTATTCTTTAATAATCTATATCATATTAAACGGATGAAAATAGGTCTTAACTTTTATTTCTCCCATATATGGGGAGGAGATGTGGTAGAGGATACCTTCAGATCAGATGATGAAATGACATTTTTTTATAGTGAAATCCGTTTTACATTCTAATATTTCTTTTAATTTCTTCAATTGCTTTAGTTAAAAGACAAAACTTTAGTTGAAAGACGGCTTGATTTCCTAAGCTATTTATTCTATAGGTTATCCTACTTCAGGAAGAAAAGAGGTGCTCTATGTATTTCCAGGATGTAATAATGAAATTAGAAAAGTTCTGGGCATCAAAGGGATGTGTTGTTCAGCAGCCATACGATATGGAGGTTGGAGCTGGGACATTCCATCCTGCAACCCTGCTCAGGGTCCTCGGCCCAGAGCCATGGGCAGTTGCATATGTTCAGCCATCCAGAAGACCAACAGATGGAAGGTATGGAGAAAATCCTAATAGGCTTGGGCATTACTATCAGTATCAGGTAATAATAAAGCCATCCCCACTTGATATACAGGAGATATATTTAGACAGCCTAAGGGAGTTAGGAATAGATCCATTAGATCATGATATCAGGTTTGTAGAAGATGATTGGGAATCTCCTACCTTAGGTGCAGCAGGTCTTGGATGGGAGGTATGGTTAGATGGGATGGAGATAACCCAGTTTACATATTTTCAGCAGGCAGGTGGAATGAGGCTTGATCCTATCTCAGTTGAGATAACATATGGCCTGGAAAGGATAGCAATGTATATCCAGGAAAAGGAAAATGTCTTTGACCTTATGTGGAATGAAAAGAT
>JALVZP010000103.1 GCA_027037575.1 Desulfobacterales bacterium
CTTTACAACTCCCTGATTCTTTGCAACCCCTCCTGTAATTGCAACCTCCTTCTTTATTCCGACCTTCCTTACAAGCTTATGCATCCTCTGTGCCATTGCCTTTGCAACACCTGCTGCAATATCTGCCTTATCTGCTCCTTCTACAATAAGGTGCATAACATCAAACTGTGTAAATATTGTGCACTGGCTTGTAATGCTTATTGGATTCTTTCCCTCAAGTGCAAGTGGACCAAGCTCAGAAAGACTTACATTTAGAGTCTTTGCTATTCCCTCTAAGAATCTTCCTGTTCCTGCAGCACACTTATCATTCATGACAAAGTCAACAAGCTCTCCCCTGCTATCTACCCTTATTGCCTTAAGATCCTGCCCACCAATATCTATGATTGTCCTTATCTTTGGATTTACCCAATGTGCTCCTTTTCCATGGCAGGATATCTCGCTTATGTTGTTGTTTGCAAATGGGATCTTTTCCCTTCCATATCCTGTGCTTATACAGTAGGTGATATCATCAAAGCTCAAACCTGCCTTCTTCAGTGTCCTTTTCATTATCTCTTCTGCAGATCTAACAGGATTTGGAAGCACATTTATTATCTCATAGGCAATAATGTTCTCATTTTCATCCATAAGAAGTGCCTTTGCTGTAAGAGATCCCACATCGCATCCTGCAAAGATCATCTTTTTCCCCCTTTAATTTTTTACAGATAGTGCTGCACCTATAGCACCTACAAACTGAGGATCAATATCAGGAACAAAAACCTTTTTTTCTATGTGCTCTTCTATTACATTCAGAAGTGCCCTATTTTTTGCCATACCACCAGATGCAAATACATCTTCCTGAATAAGAAGTCTTTTTGCTATTGAAGAGATACTTCTTCCAAGAGAATCCATTATTCCTGCAACAATTGCCTCAACTGGTTTTCCATCATTTACATGTGCAATTACTTCACTTTCTGCAAATACGGCACACTGAGAGGTAATATTTACCTTCTCCTTTGCAGAAAGTGCAGTTTCAGAAACCTTATCTAAGGGAACCTGAAGTGCCTCAGTAATAACCTCTATGAACCTTCCACAGCCTGCAGCACATTTATCATTCTGCCTAAACTCAATCACATTCCCTTTATCATCTATGAGTATTACCATGCTGTGCTGAGAACCCATATCTATTACTGTCCTACAGGATGGGGAAAGGAAATTTATCCCCCTTGCAATACAGTTAATAAGACTAAGCTCTTTATGCTCAATTGGAACATATGCCCTTCCCCATCCAACTGCTCCACATGCCTTTATCTGATCTTCCCTTATCCCAGCTTTCTTAGTAAGCTCATCTATTATGGCTTTGCTTGCAGATCTTGGATCTGCCTTTGTAGGAAAAATGCAGGATGCAATAATCCTTCCATCCTGATCAAGTAAAACCCCTTTAGAGTATCCTGTCCCTATGTCACATCCCAGAAACATCTCTTCTCTCCTTAATGTCTTATTGTCTCAAAGAATTCAGCAAGCATCCTCTTTACTTCACCAGGTGGAGTAAATCTCTTATCTGCAATATCCATCTCAAACCTAAGTGTTGGAATTCCTGCCTCCTCCCTTATTGCATCACTTAATAGCTTATTCAGTGCCCATCCATGCTTGCACGCCATATGTCCAGAAAATATTGCACAATCTGCCTTATATAACTTTGCTGCCTTTACAAAGTCATTTATCCATGTGTCTGCAAAGCTTGTAACTTGTCTGCTCATTGGATAGTGGAATGTAAGTCTTGCAAGTCCTTCAAACATACTATCCAGATCATGTGTATCTATATATCCAACAAACTCCTCTGGAAGTATTGTAAGACCACAAATAAGATATGTTGCACCATATTCCTCTTCCATCCAGTGATAGACAGAAAGGTCAAATCCTTCAAATGCCCATGTCCAGATTGTCCTTATCTCTTCCTTTCCTTCAGGTATGATGCTTATTCCCTTTTCTACCCTCTCCTTTGCCTCCTCATATACTGTCTTAAAGTAATCAACTACCTTTTCTGAAAATCCAAAAATAGTATAGAGTGCAAAATCCATTGGTCTGTGAAATCCTGGATCTGGACAAGGCCTATTCTTCCTTATGTCTTCTATCTTATAGATATACTCCAACTGCTTATTTGTAAGTTCAACATGCTTCTTAAGCCTTTCTTCATCTAAGCTATTTCCACTTAGCTTCATCAGCCTCTGATATGCATCATCCAGCTCCTCTTTGTAATATCTAAATGCCCTTTCATTCGTGTAATATGGGACATCAAATATGATATATGGTGCATCTGTAAGCTTTGACATGTATTGGAAGAGAAGATTGCTCGGATCACATGGAACAGATGGCTTAAAGAAATAGGCCGGCGCAGGGACCCTATCTAAGAGATATGCACCAACGAATCCCTTTTGAGCAGAGCAGAGATGTGCTGGAAATCCTTCTGCCTCAAGTGCATCTATCTCCTCTTCGCATCCGTCATTGAAAAGTGCTGCCATAAGGACTGGAAGTGTCTCAACACATACAGGGATCATATCCATTGCAAGAAGGACCTGGGGAACTGTTTCAAAATAGTGATATACAAGCTTTTTCCCCTGCTCTATTCCATTCAGGACAAAGTCCATGTATTCTCCATATGCCTTTACAAACTTAAGGGTAGCATTTCTATTCTTTGGCTTAAGAGCTGCATCAACTGTATCTGGCTGTAGCATTCCTGCTACCTTCTTTGTGTAATCATCTGCATCCTTTAAAAGGGATTCCACATCTAAGTCCTTTACATTTGTTACTCCATCATCTATTGCCTTTTCTATAGCCCCTTCAATAATTGCACATGCTGTCCTTATTCTTTTAAACCATTCAATTGGTTTATCTTTCATGGCTACTTCCTCCTTTCTATTCTTTCTATAAATGCCTGTATCCTTGTCTTAAGCCTTCCTCTATCAGAAGGCATATATTCCCTTTCAAGAACAAGTGTTGGAATCCCCTCCTCTTCCAAGAACTTTGATTCCATAACTGACTCAGCTCCATGGTTGTCACAGAATGCAATCCTTTCAAATATTATTCCATCTACATTTGCCTCCTTTGCTATTTTCTTTGTCTCATTTAGTCTTCTATCAAACTCTCCTTGCATTCTTGGACAAGGATTCTTCCAGAAGTATCTTTTTGCAATTGCCTCAAGTGGATCTCCAACCTCCTCTACTATATCCACAAAGTGCCTATATCCAAAGCAGAGATTGTCTGCAACAACAAGACCTCCTGTCTCCTCTATAAGATCAATTAAGAATGTATCATCCATATAGCTTCCTCCAATCATAATCCTTGCCCTATAGTCAGATATTCCTGGCCTCTTCTCTATCTCCTCTAATGCCTCCTTCATGAGCTCATTAAAGATGTGCTTTGGCATGGTAAAGGATGCTATTGTTATTTTCATTGCCTCAGATCCTGTTATTGGAGGAGCATCCTTTTTCCTAAGATCATATAGCTTCTGCATAAGTCTTCTTGTTTCATTGTATACCTTTATTGCATTTCTTAGCTTTTCTTTATTAATAGGACCAAGCCCAAATACAGATGCCATATTTTCAGCAAACTTCTTTATGTCATCCAAATACCACTCAAACC
>JALVZP010000104.1 GCA_027037575.1 Desulfobacterales bacterium
AAGGCCTCCATATTCCCTTGCAAATGGGACACCTTGTGCCACGCAGTGATCTATTATCCTTGTGCTAAGCTGGGCAAGCCTATATACATTTGCCTCCCTTGCTCTAAAATCCCCTCCCTTTATGGTGTCATAGAAGAGTCGCCACACACTGTCTCCATCATACTGATAATTCTTTGCAGCATTTATTCCACCCTGTGCAGCAATGCTATGTGCCCTTCTTGGGCTATCCTGAAGGCAGAATGTCTTTACATTATATCCAAGCTGTGCAAGGGTGGCAGATGCAGATGCACCTGCAAGTCCTGTTCCAACAACGATAATATCGAATTTGGTCTTATTTGAAGGACTTACAAGCTTGATATCAGAACAGAATCTTTCCCATTTTGTTTCAAGTGGGCCCGGTGGTATTTTTGGATCAATCTTCATGCCATACTCCAAAAATATATTGGCACAGAACCTAAGCAAATAGCAGTAAATAAGGCAAATATTATGCTAAGCTTCTGTATAAACGGCATATACTTTGGATGATTTAATCCCAAGCTCTGGAATGCACTCCAGAATCCATGTCTTATATGAAGTGCAACAACAATCATGCTGAACAAATAGAAGGCCACATAAAGGGGATTAGAAAAAAAGGAGCCAAGAAGCTCATAAATGCTTTTTCCTTCCTGAATGGAGAATCTAAAATTTACGAGATGAAATATGATAAATCCAAGTATGTAGAATCCCGTATATGGCATAAGGGAAGAACTTAGTGTCCTTCCGCCTGCCCATCTTCTCAAATAATACCTTCCTTTTGTCTTCTGATTCTGAAAAAAGAGAAATGTTCCAAATCCTATATGGATTAATGCAAGGATAATAAGACATATCTCTATAAAACCTATGAGGAGGGGAAAGGCATGAAGGGATCTGACATATCCATCAAATGCCTCCTTTCCCCTGTAGACCATGAGATTGTCAATTACATGGAAAAAGAGGAAGATACAGAAAAGGAGACCTGTTATTGCCATAACAATCTTTTTCCCAATAGAAGAGGAAAATACTCTTAAGAACCAATTATTCATAAATCTACTCCCAAAGCTCTGCCATCATTGCCATTCCCATCCCACCACCTATACAGAGGCAAAAAAGACCCATTTTATAGCCTTTTCTTTTCATCTGATGCATTCCTGTAACCACTATCCTCGTTCCTGTGCATCCTATAGGGTGTCCCAGGGATATTCCACTTCCGAGCTCATTTATCCTGTCATATGTTATACCAAGTTCCCTAAGACATGCAATAGTTTGTGCTGCAAATGCCTCATTCAATTCAATAAGGTCAACATCCTCTATCTTCATATTCATCCTTCTTAGCAACTTCTTTGCTGCAATAGCAGCACCAAGTCCCATATATGCAGGATCTCCTCCTGCTGATGCAAATCCCTTTATCTTTATAATAGGCTCAAGACCAAGCTCCCTTGCCTTGTCTGCACTCATCAAAAGGACTGCAGAAGCAGCATCATTTATCCCCGATGCATTTCCAGCAGTAACTGTTCCATTCTCCTTAAACACAGGAGGAAGCTTCCCCAATTTCTCTATGGATGTCTCTCTTGGCCTTTCATCAGTATCAAATATGGCTTCTCCTTTTTTTGTCTTTATCTTAACAGGAACAATCTCTTCCTTAAAGATCCCTTCCTTTATCGCCCTTATTGCCCTTTGATGACTTAAAAGTGCCACTTCATCCTGTTCTCTTCTGGATATCTTATATAGCTCTACCAGATTTTCTGCTGTGACACCCATGTGATAACCATAAAATATTTCATAAAGTCCATCCCATACCATAAGATCTATTATATCTCCCTTTGAACTCACTTCCATCCTATATCCCCACCTTGCCTTTGGAAGTGCAAATGGCGCCTGACTCATATTTTCAAATCCACCTGCTATTACCACATCTGCCATTCCAGATGTAATGAATCTATAGCCAATCTCAATTGCCTTGAGGCCAGATCCACATACTTTGTTTATAGTAACACAAGGGGTCTCTTTTGGTATTCCAGCATATATTGCTGCCTGTCTCGCTGTGTTCTGTCCCTGACCTCCCTGTAGGACATTTCCCATAATCACTTCATCTATTGGAACAGGGGTGGCATTTTTATCCCATTCCCCATATTTCTTTTCCAGTTCTGTAATACCTTTGCCTTTAAGCAGCTTGGGGCATACTTCTATCATCTCCTCACTTGGAATGGGCCTTAAATTAAGCCTCTTTAATAGATCCTTTATAACTATTGCTCCTAAGTCAGAAACAGGAATATCTTTTAACGCGCCACCAAAATTTCCTATAGCTGTCCTGCGTCCTCCAACGATAACTACATCCCTCATTTATGAACCTTTTTACCAAGTTACACAATATATGTGCAACCGGGCTGGGATATTTTTATCCCGCCTTCTTAAGGATGTCCATAGACCCAGCAGGCGGCATTTGGACATCCTTTCTATTTAACTTTCTATTTAATATGAAAAGCTCCTTAAAGTAGCTATAGGAATAGATTCTTATTTCCATAGGTAAATTACCCATCTTTCTCATACTTTCATAGATAATAAGACCCCTAAAGGTCCCTGAAATATTCCTTTACCCTTCTTTCTATCTCATCCCTTATCTCTCTCATAAACTGAATAGGCTTATTAGAAGGATCTTCCAGATCCCATTCCTCTCTCTTTGCTGATGGAATAGAGGGACACTCCTCCTCACATCCCATTGATATGACCATGTCTGGCCTCCAGTTAGATACAGCATCTTCTATGGATTGTGTTCTTGCATAAAACATATCTATACCCTTTTCTGCCATAACCTCTATCATATTGGGATTTACCTTATCTGCTGGCATGCTTCCTGCGCTTTTTACATCCAGCTTGTTCCCAAAATATGTCCTTGCAAATGCATATGCCATCTGGCTTCTACATGCATTTTCTTTACAGACAAAAAGAACCTTCTTTCTCTGAATAAAAGGGCTTATAAGCTCTTCTGCCTTGCTCCTTACTTCCTCTATTGCCCTTGGATGTTTCTCTATATCTCCCTTCTTCTCTATCTTTCTATATCCCAAATATCCGAGATATTCTGCACCAATTGCATCAAAGAAGTATTTTGCTGTAAGATTTGCTCCTTCAAATAGGTTTTTTCCTTTTGTCGCTCCAAGTGCTATCATAAAGCCCTTTCTCCAGAGCCTTCCGGGATCAGAAAGCCTAAAAACATATCTTCTTGCCCAGAGTGCCTGCGATCTATCAATGATGGCCTTTAGCTGTGCTGGAGGGGCATAGAAAAACATCGGAGTTCCTAAAATGACGAGGTCTGATTTAAAAAATAGGGTGTATATATCTTGCATCTCATCATCTATTGGACAGAATCCCTTTTCTTCACATGTGTTACATTCTATGCATGGTGCTATCTTTTTAGATACTTCTATTATCTCTACTTCTGCATCTAAGGATTTGGCCTTTTCTGCAAAGGAAGAGATAAGGATGGATGTATTTCCATCTTTTCTTGGACTTCCCTGAATGCATAACACAAGCATAGGATTCCTCCTCGACTCATTTTAGGAACTTTGTTACTATTACAT
>JALVZP010000105.1 GCA_027037575.1 Desulfobacterales bacterium
TGGAGGTCCTGGAAGGATAGATGATAAAAGCAGTGGCTGGTGCACATTCAATCTGAAGCTTGGATATAAGTACAGTTCTCCTTTCCTGAGGACACATAATCTCACCTTAGGTTATTACTATGAGAGGGTATTTACAGATACAGAATCCTGGAATGCATCTGATTGGAAGGAGGATATAAGGACAAGCCTTTCTCTTTTTTCAGAAGGAAAGACAGATACCCATGCAATCTTTTTTCAGGATCTATGGGATATAACGGAAAAGTGGAGTCTCTATCTTGGAGGAAGATATGAGATGTGGAGGGGATTTGATGCAAATAAGGCGAGAGATATTGGTGGAAAAAGGGTATGGGTTCATTTAGGAACCAAACATAGGGAGTACTTTTCACCAAAGTTTGGAATAATATATAGAGCTTATAAAGACCTAAGTCTGAGGCTTTCTTTGGCAAAGACATACAGGTTTCCTACTGTTGGAGAGATGTATCAAGGGGGGATAGATTCATCAGGATATCTTATAAAGTCCAATCCAAACCTGAATCCAGAAGAGGTATATTCTGTAGATCTGACTGCTATAAAGATGATTGAAGATGAAGGAAAGATAAGACTTAGCTGGTTCTTTAATTGGGAAAAGAATACCATCTTTCAGCAGCAGAATATATACACCATGGTAAAGAATTTCCAGAACATAGATCGTGTAAGAAAGATAGGAGTTGAGCTTTCAATGGAAAAGAGGAATTTCCTGATAAATAGACTAAATGGAATGCTAAATATCAGCTACATAGATGCAACAATAGAGAAGGATTCTAATCTTCCAGATGCTGAAGGAAGCGATTTCCCTCGTGTTCCTCACTGGTTAATAAAGAGTGTGCTGAGCTATTCTCCAATAGAAAGACTTACCCTTTCCATTGCACAAAGATATGCAAGCAAGCAATATAGCACCCTTACAAATACAGATAGAAGAAAGGGATATGGATGTGTAGAAGACTATTTGGTGTTTGATTTTAAGGGATCTTATAAGATAAATGATCATCTAACAGCCTCTTTTGGAATAAACAATTTTACAGATACACTCTATCATGTGTATCACCCATATCCAAGAAGGACATTCTATTTTTCTTTAAAGACCACTTTTTAAGCCAGGGATGCGGGAAAGGAGGGAAAGATGAAAAGAAGAATAATAAGCCTTTTGACAGTAATTCTAACCATTGGTGTGTTTGCTCAATATTCGCTTGCCCATGATATGTGGATAAATGTGGAAGACTATACCACAGAGATAGGAAGTCCTGTTTGGATAAGCTTCGGATTTGGGCATTATTATCTTTGTCCAGGCACAGAACCTCTTTTAGCAAGATATAAAGTAAAGGTATATATGATAGGTCCAGATGGGAATAAGGTTTCATTAAGTGCTATAAATGGATGGGGATATAGTAGTATTACCCTTCAAAAGGAAGGGACATATGTAATAGTTGCAGAGAGAAAGCCAATGTTTTTTACCAAAACTATTGAAGGATATAAGATAGGAAAGTCTAAAAAAGAAGTAAAAAATGTCATATATTGCAAGTATTCGGCAAAGTATGCAAAGGCAATAGTAAATGTTGGGAAAGCAGGGGGAAAGATATTTTCTAAAACCTTTGGGAATCTTCTTGAGATTATTCCACTTTTAGATCCTGGTAAGATAAAGGCAGGAGATTATTTTCCTGTAAAGGTCTTATTTAAAAATAGGCCAATTAAGACATGGGTGTTTGCTACCTATTCTGGCTTTTCAACTGATAAGAATGTATTTGCTTATGCCACAAAGACTGATAGCACGGGAATATGTAAAATCAAGATAATCAGATCTGGTATATGGCTTATAAAGGTGTCTCATGAGATACCATATTCTAATCCAGAAGTATGTGATAAATGTTCATTTTCTGCTACCTTAACATTTGAGGTAAAATAAGATGAAGACTGCATCCCTGGCTTTTATTTTAACTTTATTCCTTTTTCCTTCTATCCTATATGCACATGGGGTAAGGGGAAGGATGGGGAAAGGTGGTATTGTTGTAATTGCAGAATATGATACTGGAGAGCCAATGAGCTATGCAAAGGTGGTAATTACTGCTCCTGATAAAAAGATGCCATTTCAGATTGGAAGAACAGATAGGAATGGAAGATTCTGCTTTTTCCCGGATACTCCAGGAAAATGGAAGGTAGTAATAAGTGATGGAATGGGGCATCAGCTTCAGCTTATAGTTCCAATAAATAAAAAGATGGAGATCAGTTCAAAATATTACAAGAAAAATACATTACTTAATGGGATGTCTAAATTTCAGAGGGCAATAATTGGTCTCTCCCTTATCTTTGGCATCTCAGGAATATTTATGGGATGGAAGTCAAGAAGGCAAAAATTTTAATAGGCCTTATATTTTTCCTTATATTTTCTGGGATCTCCTTTTCAAAGGATATATCTCTGCAGGTAAGAAGAAATGTGAAAGAGGCGATAGATATAAGGCAAAAGGCACAGGAAGAGGAAGACAGGTGGTTTGAGGAAAGAAAGAGGCTTGAAAAGGAGTATAAAAAGCTCCAGGAAGAAAATAAGGCCCTATCTGAGGAAGTAAAAAAGCTAAATGATGAAATTGCTTCTCATAAAAGGTCTATAAAAGGGATAAAAGAAGATATTTCTGAGATAGATGAAATAAGATCTAAAATTGAGCCACTTATCTTAGGCATATATAAGAGGCTTTGTGAGTTTGTAGAAAAGGATATTCCATTTCTTCCTATGGAAAGGGAAAATAGGCTTAAAAGGCTTAGAAAGATGATTGGAGATCCAAATGTAGATGTTTCTGAAAAGTTTAGAAGTCTTATGGAAGCAATATTTATCGAGGCAAGATATGGAAATACAATAGAGGTCTATAGGGATAGGATTAAGATAGGAGAAAAAAACATATATGCAAATATATTCAGGTTTGGGAGGGTATCCCTTTTTTTTGAAACCTTAGATGGAAAAAGATGTGGATACTTTGATCCTTCATATGGATGGAGATACTTTCCAAAAAGATATAATAAAGGCATATCAGATGCTATAGAGATTGCAGAAAAAAGGCGTCCAGCAGAAATAATAGATCTTCCTATAGGAAGGATAATGAGAAGATGAGATTATTATTGTGCCTTATTTTTATCTTTTTTTTTCTTCAGCATCCTTCATATACTTCAGATATGAGAGTTATGATGATTGAGGCAAAAAAGAATTTACTTATGAAGGCAAAAAAAGAGAAGGAGGAGGCAAAAAAGGAAAAGGAGGAGATAGAAAGGAGGATATTAGAGAATAAAAAGATACTTTTGGAAAAGATAGAAGAGCTAAAGAGAGAAAATGAAGACCTAAGAAAAAGAAAGGAAGAGCTAAGTAAAGAGCTTAAAGATCTTATAAAAGAGGAGGATAATCTTAGAAAGGAGAAAGAAAGGAAGGAAGAGGAAATAGAGGATCTTATAGCAGCCATAAGAAGTAGTGCAAAGGAGACCATAGGGCTTTTAAACAAGAGTCCTCAATCAGCAATAATAAGGGGAAGGGAAAAAGAGATCAGACCAATATTGAATAAATCTGAATTTCCAAGTCTACGCAGTATAAAGAGGATGATAGATATACTTTTTCAGGAAATAGGACTTTCTGGTGAGGTAAGGGTGATAAAAGGAAGATTTATAGATAGGTCTGGAGCTGAAAAATTAGGAGAAATACTCTTTATTGGAAACTTTGAGCAGGCATATAGAACCAAGGAAGAAACAGGTTTTCTCCTTTATTCAGAAGCAAGCAAGAGATTATTTTCTCTCTCACGGCTTCCTCCAAGAAGTATGAGAAAAAAACTTAGTGAGTATATGGACGGAAAAAGTGAGAGTGTTCCAGTTGATATCACAAGGGGTGCTGCAATAAGACAGCTCAAATACAGGCTGAGCCTGATAGAAGAGATTCCAAAGGGAGGACCAATTGTTATCCCAATCCTATTTATCGGGCTTGTCTCATTCATCCTTATATTGGAAAGGACAATATATCTTTATAGAAAGGATCATAATTCAGATAGGCTAATAAATGAATTTATGCTGGATCTATCCAGAAATGAAATAAAAGAATGTGAGAAGATATGTTTAAAAGAAAAGGATAAGCCTGTATTTAGAGTCCTTTTTTCAGGGATAAAGGCAATGGATCTTTCAAAGGAGGAGCTTGAAGATAGGCTTGAAGAGGCAATTTTAAATGAAATACCATCTCTTGAAAGATTTCTTTCTACAATAATAATTCTTGCAGAAATATCCCCACTTCTTGGACTTCTCGGGACAGTTACAGGAATAATAAGGACATTTCATGTGATTGCCCTATATGGGACAGGTGATCCAAGACTTATGTCCTCTGGTATATCAGAGGCCCTTGTTACAACGATGCTTGGACTTATGGTTGCAATACCTGTAATGTTCTTTCACACACTTCTTTCTACAAAGGTGGAAAACATTATATCCAAGATGGAAAAGGCAGCAGTTTCATTTGTAAATACAATTAAAGGAAAAAGATGATGGGAATAATTGATTATATAAAGGCTGGTGGGATTATTATGCTTCCACTTTTTTTTATTTCATTATTCATGTGGACACTCATCTTAGAGAAGATATTTTTCTTTAATTCACTTTTTAAGATGGATCTAAAAAAGGTGATCATAGACAGGATTTCAAAAGAAGGCGAGGAAGAAATAAGGCTTTCCATGTATCCATCCATTGATAAGCATATTCCTACAATAAAGACACTTGCCTTCATTTCTCCCCTTCTTGGACTTCTTGGGACAGTTACAGGAATGATAAGGACATTTGATGTAATTTCTATCTTTGGAACAGGAAATATAAGGCTTATGACAATAGGTATATCAGAGGCACTTATTACAACAGAGACAGGCCTTGTAATTGCAATTCCAGGAATTTATATGAGTAGATTCTTGGAAAGAAAGGCTGAGAGGATAAAGCATGAGATAAATTCTGCAATAATTTATGCAAAAAGACATACTTAGATGATAAATGTAACAAAGAAGAGAAGGATAAAGAAAAAAGGTTTGGTCTTAAATATAGCACCACTTATAGACATGATGTTTATCCTCCTTATCTTTTTTGTTGTTACCACGAGTTTTGTAAAGGAGACAGGAGTCAAAGTAAATAGACCTATTGCCAGGACTGCTAAGAGGAAGGGAGGACAAGTTATACTTGTTGGTGTAACAAAGGATGGAAGGATATATATGAATAGAAAAGAGATTGATATCCGATCCTTAAGGACATATGTGGAAAGAGAGCTTTCAGAAAATCCAAATTCTTCAGTAATAATAGTTGCAGACAGAGACAGCAGAACAGGTATTGTAATAAAGGTTATGGATGAATGTAAGCTTGCAGGAGCAAAGAATATTGCAATTGCTGCAAGGAATGAATAGGTGGATAAGTTTGATTATTGCCTTTTTTATAACAGGGCTTCTCTTTTACCTAATGCCTTGTCTCATAAGGAAGGAGCCAGAGATAGCAAAGATTGGAGAAAGGATAGATTATGTGGATGTTATCAGGATAAAGGAGAAGAGAGAAGATCAAATAAGTCATAAAAAGAAAATCATAGAGAAGTCCAGGAAATTAAAGCTTATTAAGGCAAAAGCCATTTATATAAGCCCAGAAATAAGATTTTCTAAGGATCTGGATATTCCTTTCAAAATAAACCTTAAGCTCCCTGCCATTTCCGAAGATATACCTGTTGAGCCTATATCTAAAATAAGATCAAATCTTTTAGGAATAAAAGGGGCATTTACCATAGGAGAAGTAGATTCTCCTCCTGTGCCTATTGTCCAGATTCCTCCTGTTTATCCAATCTCAGCAAGGATGAAAGGTATAGAAGGGTGGGTTGTAGTGAGATTCATAGTGGATGAAAAAGGGAGGGTAAGTCATATAAGGATTGTAGAAAGTAAGCCAAAAGGTGTTTTTGAGGATTCAGTGATAAGATGTGTTAGTAGATGGAGATTTAAACCAGCAGTATTTGAAGGAATAAAGGTAAAGACACTTGTTCAGACAAAGATAAGGTTCAAGCTAAGATGAGACTAAAAATCCTCCCTTTTATCTTCATTCTTGCACTTGGCACATCTTATGCATCTGAGATCCCTTATTCTGTAAGATTTATTGTATATCATGCACAGAGGCTTATGGAAAAAAGAGAATATGACAAGGCAATTGAGCTTTTAAAGGGGTTTCAAAAAAGAAATAAGTCTTGCTCCAAGCACTATCTTATAGATTTTATCTTGGGAAACTGCTTTTTTATGAAAGGAGATTACAGAACTGCAGTCAATTATTATCAGGGTTCAGTAAAGAAGAATCCAGAATTCTTTTCTGGATGGTTTAATCTTGCAGAATGCCTATATAAACTAAAAAGATATAGGGATGCTGCCTCCTCTTTTATAAAGGCATATAGTGTATCAGCCAAGAAGGATCCTGAATACCTTTATTATGCAGGAATAAGTTTTCTTAATGCAGGGATGTGTAGAGATGCCATTAGGGTATTAAAGAAGCTTCCCTTAAAAAAGATAGAATGGAGAGAGGCTATTGCTCATGCGTATATTTCATGTAATGAATTTAGGGAGGCACTCCCATTTGTAGAAGAGCTATCTGAAAAGAAGATAAAAAATAGGAAGATGTGGCAAAGGATAAGGATCCAGATATATCTCTCCCTGGGGATGGAAGATAAGGCTCTTTCTTATTTAAAGAGGCTTGTAAAAGAAGACCCAGTAGATCCTATCTGGTGGAAAGGTCTTGCTCATATTTATCTAAGGAAAAACAAATATAAAGATGCACTGTGTGCACTTATAATAAAAGGATTTCTTTTACCTTTGTCAGATCAGGAAAAAAAGGTTGCAGCACAGCTAAGTCTGGCATTAGGTATTCCTAAGCAGGCATTAAAATTCTACGTGGGACTTTTAAATAAGAGATCTGACCCAGGACTTTATTACTATATCTCCCAATGCTATATAAGGATTCATAAACTAAAGGATGCAATCTTTTATTTAAACAGGGCAATAAAGCTCAGACCAGACAAAAAGTATTTAATTCTAAAGGCAAATCTCCTTTATCAAATGGGGGAATATAAAAGTGCAGGGATGATATTTGAAAGATTAGCAAGAAGGAATATAGAACCTGAGAAGATGTGGCTTATGGCAGGATATTCCTATATTAATGCAGGAGATCTAAGAGAAGGATATTTTGCATTAAACCAGGCAAAGAAATACTCAAAAAATAAAAAAAGACATGAGAAATAAAGTAATCTTTTAATGAATTTTTTCACTTAATCTAAGATTTGGGAATATATTGCTTAAAAGCAGATTATTATTTAAACAAAATGCCGAGGGACGGAATCGAACCGCCGACACGGGGATTTTCAGTCCCCTGCTCTACCGACTGAGCTACCTCGGCATTTTCCATTGAATATATACAATAACAATGCTTTTCTTGTCAAGCACTGTGAGTTGGAGTGCTGCTGAAAAATAATTGTTCTCAATTGTAGCTTTGTATAGTATTATCTTCAAAAAAGAAAGGGGTAGAGATGAAAAGATATTTGGCTTTGGTTTCTATCTTTATTCTTATTAGCACCTGTTCATTTGCAGCTCCTGAAATAAGGCCAAGCATGTTTGCTGGATCATGGTATCCCAAAGAAAAAAGCAAACTTCTTGGTATGATTAATAAGTTTCTTTCCCAGGCAGATGTGCCAAAAATAAATGGGAAGATAAAAGAGATCATTGTTCCTCATGCAGGATATATCTATTCAGGTGGTGTTGCTGCATATGCATATAGGGCAATAAGAATTCAAGGATATGATTATAAAAGAGTGATAATGATAGGGCCATGTCACAGGGCATTTTTCTACGGAGTCTCTGTAAATCTCCAGAAAGGATATGAAACACCACTTGGTATAGTCTCAGTTGATCAGGAATTTGGGAAAAGGCTCTTAAAGGAATCAAGCAAAATCCATTATATCCCAATGGCACATGCATTTGAACATAGCTTAGAAATAGAGCTCCCTTTTCTTCAGGCCGTCTTAAATAAAGGTTTTAAGATTGTTCCTATACTTATGGGAAGCCAGGATATAGAAACTTCAAAAGAGCTTGCAGATGCTATAGTAAATCTCCTTAAAGATGATCCATATAGAGAAAAGACACTTATTCTTGCAAGCAGTGATCTATCTCATTATTACACATATGATCAGGCAAAAAAGATGGATAGTATCCTTATAGAGGATGTAAAAAAGATGGATCCTGAGGCATTAAACAGAGATACACTTTCAAGAAGATGTGAGGCATGTGGGAAAGGAGCAATTATGACTGTGCTTTTTATTGCAAGAAAGATGGGGATAAAGAAGAGTATTATTCTTAAATATGCAAATTCAGGTGATGTAACAGGTGATTATTCAAGGGTAGTTGGATATATGTCAGCAGTTTTGGTCAAATAAATCTACTTTTTCAAATATTATTCCATCTGCATTATCCATGTATTTCAAAAGCTCTTCTTTCTTTCTAAGAGAAAACAGTTTCTTTTTTGCCTTTATGGCATATTTTATAAGCATTAGATTTCCCATATTTTCAGATCCAATAGGAAAACCAGAATCAATTACAAAGTCTGCTTTATTTATATAATCTATTGCTTTTTTTATGCTTTCTTCCTTTATTCTGCTAAATGGTTTCTCACTTATTATCTCCAATCCCAGTGTCTTTGCGATCTGATAATCTATATCATTTTCATGGACTATCCCTGTTATAATCCTATAGCCTCTTTTTATATGAGCTCTGTATATAGGTGCACCTTTTCCAGCACCTGCTATTACAAATATGGGTCTTCCAGAACCATTTTCACTTAGCCTTAGCTCTATATTGCAAAGTATACTGTTAAAACATACCTCCTTTAGCCCATATAATTCATTGATCCTTTTTTCATCTATGATCTTTTCCGGTGGGCCTGCATCTAATATCCTCCCATCCTTTATAAGCCATACTGTATCAGAAATCTTTAATGCTATATCTATATCATGAATAGATGAAACTATTGTTATTCCCTTTTTTCTGGAAAGCATATATAGGATATTTAAAATCTCCATTTTACTTTTTAAATCCAGATGAAGTGTTGGTTCATCCAAGAATATCACGTCTGGGTCCTGTGCAATTGCCCTTGCAAGTATAAGTTTCTGCCTTTCTCCATCACTTAACTCTCCGAAGTATCTATTAGAAAGATGCTCTGCATGAACAAGCCTAAGAGCCTCATATATCTTATCTTTATCTTCCTTAGAGAGTCTTCCAAAGAGATCTGTATAGGGATATCTTCCAAGAGAAACAAATTCATATCCTTTAAGGAGCCCTGGATTTGGTCTTTCTGTAAGGACAGTTGCCATCTTCTTTGCAATCTCATTTGAGGAAAGATTAATTAGTTCCTTTCCATCTATATAGACTGAGCCAGCAAGAGGTGATATAAGTCTTGAAAGTGTTTTAAGTATTGTTGTCTTTCCAGATCCATTTGGCCCTATAAGTGCGATAAATTGCCCTCTTAATATCTGCTGATTTATATTAGAAACTACTACCTTTCTTCCATATCCTACAGAAAGGTTTTTTATTTCTATAATCTTTTGCATTATATGATCATCCTTTTCTTTAAAAGTAATCCTATAACAATCGGTGCACCAAATATGGCAGTAATTGCACTTATTGGAAGCTCTATTGGAGAAAACAGGTTTCTTGCAAAAAAATCACAAAGCATTATTACATCTGCACCAATTATAGCAGATGCAGGAATAAGAATTCCATTATCAGATGTCCCGAAGCTAAGCCTTGCCATGTGAGGAATAGCAAGTCCAATAAATGCAACAGGGCCAGAAAATGCAGTAACAATTCCAGAAAGTGCACTCGATATAGTTATAATAAGGATCCTAAATGCCTTTATATTCACTCCCATTGTCTTTGCATATTCTTCTCCCAGGAGAAATGCATTAAGTGGCTTTTTTAAAAAGAAGAGACCTATAAAGATCGCTATTCCCAAGAAGGACACAATGGAAAATTCTTTCCATGTAATTCCTGAAAAGCTTCCCATTTGCCAAAGGAAGAATCCTTTTACCTTCTCTTTTTGTGCAAATACAACAAGGATGCTTGTTACTGCATAGCAGAGATATCCCATCATAAGCCCTATAATAAGAAGTGTCTCTATGCTTTTTACCTTAGAGCTTAGAAGGACAAGTATGAGCATAACAAGGAGTGCTCCAACAAATGCAGAAACACTTAAGAGAAAAGGGCAAACTAATGAGATATTAATTCCTATACCAGCAAGCATAACAAGTGCAACCATCAAAGTGGCACCTGAAGAGATACCAAGGACATAAGGTCCTACTATTGGATTTCTAAAAAATACCTGAAGCAGAAGTCCAGAAATAGAGAGATATATTCCAGATATAGATGCAAAAAGTATTCTTGGAAGCCTTATCTGCCAGATTATTGATCCAGATGTAGAGGTTGTTTCATGAAAAAAGACTATCTCCCATACCTTCTTAAATGGTATGGAAACAGAGCCCAAGGAGATATTAAGTGTAAGAAGGAATAAAAAAGCTATAAAAAATGCCAAAAAAAGGCTAATTTGCCTTATTTTCAATATTATCTCCCTCTTGGAAATCTATAAAAGTATATCAACCTTTTTCTTGGGAAAAGTTTTGGATGAAATATAGATGCAAGTTCATATATTATATCTGCTGTATCTGCTGTCTGCCAGAGTTTCCATCTTGTAGAATATACCTCTCCTTTATATAAAGGCTTTATTTTTATCTTCTTTATTAGTGGATTTATGTTTCTTAAAAGCTTTTTAGATGTAATTCCCATCTCGGGGCCACGATATGTAATCAGGATATCTGCATATTTTGCCCTTGAGAAAAATTTTTCAATTGTTATCTGCATGCAACTTGCACCTTGAATATCATCAAACAGATATTTTCCTCCTGCAATCTTTACCGCCTGAGCTGACCAGGAATTTCCTGGTTCAACCAATATCTTCTTTGGATAGATATCTCCCCATATTACTTTTGGCTTATGTGTTGCTCTCTTTGCCTTGGATTTTATTTCCTTTATCTTTTTAAACTCCTTTTCTATAAAACTCTTTGCCTTTTCTTCCTCATTGTAGAATACAGACAGATAAAGGATAAACCTTACATGATCCTTTAAGGATGGTGCTATTTTTGAGCTTGTGATAACACAGGGAATACCAAGCTCTTCAAGCTTTGGGACAACGGATGGATCCCATGAAAATACTATATCTGGATCTATTTCCTTTATCTTTTCAAAATCAACATGAAAGGATTCACCAATAAAAAATACCCTCCCTTTTTCTATTCCATTTCTTATCTCGGGAATCTTCCATGCA
>JALVZP010000106.1 GCA_027037575.1 Desulfobacterales bacterium
CCCGATCCAGATGGGCCAATTATTACCACTACCTCTCCTGGATTTATCTGTAGGTTTATATTAGAAAGTATCTGATTTTCTCCAATCCTGAAGTTTACTGAATCCAGCGTAATACTTCCCTTTGGAGCAGGAAGCTGTGTTTCAGGAACATCTTCCTCTTCTTCAAGCAGGTTGCTAAGTCTCTTATAAGCCCCTTTCGCACTCTCGGTACTTCTCCATGTGGAGACCATAGAATCTATTGGTGAGAGAAACTGCCTTGTTATAATGGATGCAGCAATTATAGATCCAACCGTTACTTTTGATTCAATTACAAGGTATGCTCCAAGCCCATATACAAATATTGGTATAAGTGTTCTAAAGCTCTTTACAACTGAAGAAAATGTCCCCATGAACCTGTTTGTTTCATTCCATACAGATAGAAGCTCCTCATTCTTCTCCTTCCACCTTTCCAATATTCCTGGTGTCATGTTCATGGCAGAGATCGTTTCTGCACCAAGAAATAGGATATTTTGCCATGAATACATCTCATCTTCCATTGCTCGTGTTATCTCAAGCCTCTCTGAAGTATATTTTGCCTGAAGATATCCCAAAAATAGAGAAAGAATTCCACCACTTATTGCGAGGATGGCAAGATAGGGATGTATAAGATATACTACAAATAGATATATGGGTATCCAGGGAGAATCAAATATAAAGAAGATTGCCTCTCCTGTAAGATAATTTCTAAGTGTGTTAAGGTCTTTTATTCCCTGCCTGTATGTATTCTCCTCAGGCCTTGCATGCCTCAGGATCATCCTCCTCAATACCTTATCACTCAGGCTATCCTGTATGTGAAGGCCTGCCAGGACAAGAAGCCTTGATCTAAGGATATCAAGTATTGCCATAACCAGGATTGCAAGAACAGCTCCAACAGATATGGTTATCAGTGTCGGGATAGAAAAGCTCTGTAATACTTTGTCATATATGAGGAGCATGTAGATTGGAAATGTCAGATTAAACACATTTACAAAGAAGCTAAAAATGCCAGCAAAGATAAAGTATTTTTTTATCCATTCCTTCAAATATCTTTTCATCTGCTAAACCCCTTCTCCTATTCCCATGGCATATTTTAGGTTTGCTAAGGAGGATTGAAAGTCCAGGATAGCCTGAGAATAGTTTGCCCTTGCCCTTGTAAGCCTTGCCTGTGCATCCAATACCTCCGAGATAGAACCTAAAAGTAGCCTGAATCTTTCTGTTGCCCTCTTATAGTTTTCCTCTGCTGCCTTTAGTGCCAATCTTGTCGTAGTGATCCGCTGAAGTGCCTCTTTTGTTGCAAGATAGTACCTTCTTACTTCATCCTCAATACTGTTTCTTGTATCCTCTATCTGCTTTTCGACTGCCTTTATATCATAATTTACTCTTCTTATGTGGACAAGATTTTTTGGAAGTGATGTAAATTCCCATCTCATGGAGATATAGGCATTCCAGTAGGATATCTCAAAGTCCCTGTCATAGTATCCGAATATGCTTCTTCCAGGCTCTTTATAGTCTCTTGAGTAATCATTGAAGGTTATTCCAACATCCAAGGAAGGAAGGACTCTACAAAGCCATACCTTCTTTTCATCTTCATATACCTTCTTTCTAAACTCCAATATCTGAAGCTCAGGTCTCTTTTTGAATGCAATCCTCAGGCATTCTTTGAAGCTTTTATTAAAAGAATATCTCTTTGGTACATCATACCTTAATTTTAATTCCTCCTCTGGAGGGATACCAGTTAAGGTCTTAAGAAGGCTCAAGTATTGAAGCCTTTTATTCTTCTCAATAGAAAGTCTTTGCTTTGCATCCTCAAGATCCACCTCTGTATTCAAAACATCAGTATAGGGAACAAACCTCTTTTCAAATAGTGCCTTTGCATATTCATAATTCACCTTTAAGTGTGAAATTGCATCATTTAGGCTCTTTATATCCTGCTCTACCTTTAATATGCTGTAAAAAGTAACAGATATATCCCTTACAAGCTGAAGTATGGTCTGCCTTTTCTGGTATTCTGCTATCTTCTTTTCCAGCCCTGCCCTGTGGTATAAGGGGAGGTCAGAGATAAGAGAGATAATGTCCTTGCTTATATTAAAGGAAGTAAGGTCCGTTATCTGATCCAGGTAATCTACGTCTACATTTCCAGAAGATCCAACAGACATGAGATCCTGTCTTGATCTGGTTATAGTTATATCTGGAAGGACAAGGTTAAGGAGTGCAATTTTTCTATCCTCTGATTTGCTAAGCTCTGTATATATAGCTGATTGCACCTTTGGATTGTTCTTTATGCCAGCCTCAATACACATCTTAAGGTCAAGCTCTATTGCAAAGGAAGTAGATGTAAGAACAAGCATAAAAAGAAAGAATACAGACATCATCTTCTTCATCATATCCTTCTCCTATCTTCAAGCTTTTCTAATGCAATTGAGATAAGATCAATGGAATAATATGCATTTCTGACCCTATTCCATTCTTCCCTTATCCTTTCCCACATCTTTTCCTCTATGTTGACCAGCTTCCTTTCAAGTTCAGCATCCTCAAATAGTTCCTTGGTTATATTCAAAAAAACAGGGAGATTTTCCATTATCGAATCAAAAAGTGCAAGGATCATTATCAATTGAGCTGCCTTTCTAATGGGAAAATCTAATGATGAAATGTAATTTTTGAATTTTTTAAGAATTTCTTCTGAAGGAAGCGCCATATCAGATATGTCATCTGTTAATAAAAACCATACTATCCTTGCAAGCTTTTGCTGACAAAGCATAGGTATCTGATTAAACCATCTTAGGAATAGTTCATGCATAGGCGATATGGGAAGCCTGTCTGGTCTCTGAAGAGATGATCTTCTTAAGTATCTTATCCTTTTCTCCAAATCCTACCATCATGCCATCCTTTAATACAAGGATCTTGTCCACGATGGATAATATCTTTGGGGTATGAGATATTATGATGCAAGTAACTTTCTTTTTAAGGCTTAAAAGATATTTTATGAGAAGCTCTTCTGCCTCTTCATCCAGGTTTGAATTTGGTTCATCGAGTATGAGAATTGACGGAGAATGATAAAATGCCCTTGCAAGCCCTATCTTCTGCTTCTGACCTCCTGAAAGGAGTCTTGTATTTTCCTTGTCTATAAAGGTATTAAAAGAGCTGGGAAGATCCTTTATAAAAGACAGACCGAGCTCCTTAGATAGATCCTCTAACCTTTTTTCATCAATCTCCTTAAATCCTGATATGTTTTCTGCAATTGTTCCAGGAAAGAGTATTACCTCCTGGGGGAGATATCCTATGTATCTTCCCAAGCTTTCTCTATCCCAGGTAAATATGTTATAGCCATCAAGCCTTACCTCACCAAAGGAAGCAGGCCATATTCCACAAAGGATCCTACTCAGTGTGGTCTTTCCAGCACCTGTTGGGCCAATAATTCCCAGAAATTCTCCCTTTTTCAGGAAGAAGGATATGTTTTTGAGGATCATCTTTCCCTGAAAACCAAAGTATACATTCTGAACCCATATATTTCCCTCTGGTCTTGGAATCTGTA
>JALVZP010000107.1 GCA_027037575.1 Desulfobacterales bacterium
GTCAGCAAGGAAAAAGGAAATCCCCATAGAGGAACTTATAGAGGAAGAAAGGATTAAGCATATTCTTCCCCTTAGCGACTTTATCTTTCGAGCCATCACAAAAGAGCCTGAAATATTACTGGATCTTGTAGAAAGTGGTGATCTTAATAGGGATTATTTAGAGGGGGAGTATAGGGAAAGGATCAAAAAGGGGCTTAGAAAGGAAGAAGATAAAAGGATACTTATGAAAGAGATAAGGAAGATAAGAAAGAGGGAGATGGTTAGAATTGCATGGAGGGATATAGAGGGAAGAGCAGATGTGGTAAAGACAATGAAAGAGCTATCCCTTTTTGCAGATGCATGTATAGATGCTTCTACAGAGATATTCTATTACATCTATTCAAAGAGATATGGAACACCGATTGGAGAAAGGAGTCATTTCCCCCAGCAACTTATAGTAATAGGTCTTGGAAAGCTTGGAGGAAATGAGCTTAATTTTTCCTCTGACATAGATATAATGTTTGCATATCCAGAGGCAGGAAGAACCTATTCTAATATCACAAATGATGAATTCTTCTCCCGCGTCTCCTTGGATATAGTTAGATTCCTGAGTGAATATACGGAGGATGGTTTTATATTTCGTGTAGATACGAGACTTAGGCCCTTTGGAAAGAGTGGATCAATCGTAATGAACTTTGATGCATTAGAAGAGTATTATCAGGTATATGGGAGAGAGTGGGAAAGATACGCATTGATAAAGGCAAGGATTGTTGGAGGTGATCTGGAAAGGGGAAATGAGCTACTAAATAGGCTTAAGCCCTTTGTATACAGAAGATACTTAGACTATACAGTCTTTGATTCCATAAGGGAGATGAAGCAAAAGATAATGGAGGAAGAAAGGGGGATAAGCATATTGGATAACATCAAGATAGGTCCTGGAGGGATAAGGGAGATAGAGTTTTTTGTTCAGGTTTTTCAGCTTTTAAGGGGAGGGATTGATCCAGATCTTCAGGTTCAGAACCTGCTTAAGGCAATGGATGTTCTTGAGAATAGAGGATATGTTCCTTCTGATACATGTAAAAGACTCAGAAATGCATATCTATTTTTGAGAAAATTAGAAAATAGACTGCAAGAATATGATGATCTTCAGACTCATACCATCCCCAAGGATGAAGATAGAAGATTTAAGATAGCAATATCTATGGGATACAAGAGTTGGGATGAGTTTTATGAAGATCTTATGGATCACACATCCTTTGTTCATAAGCAGTTTGAAGAGCTTCTCAGGCTAAAGTATAGAAGAGAGATTGAAGAAAATAGATTCTATTTGGTCTGGGAAATAGAAGATCCTAAGGAAAGGAAAGAGCTACTTAAGTCCCTGGGATTTTGGGAAGCAGAAAAGATTAATCTGATAATTTCAGATCTAAAGAATTTTACCAAGCTCAAACATATGGGTGAGAGAGGAAGGATCCTATTAAAAAAGGTCATTTCTGTGATCTTAGAAAGGCTTTTGAAAGAAAGGGATGCAGAAGAGATCTTAAAAAGACTTAGCTCCCTTATAAAAAGTATTTCCTTACGGACAAACTATCTATCCCTTATGCTGGAAAATCCAAGTGTAATAGATCATCTCATAAGGCTTGCAAAAGAAAGCTCCTGGATAATCTCCTTTGTAGCAAGATATCCTGTCCTGTTAGATGAGCTTATTGATCCAAGAACCCTTTATACCCCACCTACAAGAGAAGAGCTTGAAAGAGAGAGGAAATATAGATTAGAAAACTTAGATCTTGAGGATAAAGAGGCTCAAATGATTCAATTATCTTTGTTGAGATATACAAATACTCTAAGAGTTGCTGCCTCAGATATAATTGGAGTAATCTCTGTAATGGATGTAAGCACCTATCTGACAAATATAGCAGAAGTTGTATTAAATGCATCCATGATTCTTGCGTGGAGAAATATTCAAAAGAAAATAAGGTCTGTACCAAGACCTGAAGGAAAAGGTTTCTGTATCATTGGTTATGGAAAGCTTGGAGGAAGAGAGCTATCCTATTCTTCTGATCTGGATCTTGTCTTTCTATACTCTGCAGATTCAGTTGATGCTACTTTTTATATAAAGATGTCTCAGGAGATAATCCGCCTTCTTACCACATATACTGTTATGGGAAAGGCATACGAAGTGGATACAAGGCTGAGGCCAGATGGAAGTTCTGGAGTCTTGGCAGTAAACATAGATTCATATAGGGAATATCAGATAAACAGGGCATGGACATGGGAACATCAGGCACTTTTGAGAGCAAGACCCATATGTGGTGATGAGATACTTAAGGATCAATTTGAAAGAATAAGATACGAGGTTCTCACAAAGAAGAGAGAAAAGGAAAGACTCTTTAATGAAGTGTGGGAAATGAGGAAAAAGGTCCTATCCCAGCTTAGTAAAAAGATGCCTGGTCTTTTTCATATAAAGAATGATCCAGGTGGAATAATTGATATTGAATTTCTGATACAATACCTGGTCCTACTCCATGCATCTTCATTTCCTCAGCTCATTAAATGGAGAGCCCATATATATTTCTTAGAAGAGCTCAAAAGGGTTGAGGTTATAAAGGAAGAGGATGCAAAATTTTTAAAAGATACTTACATAAAAATGAGATATACTATGCATAAGTTATCTCTTCAGGAAAAGATGCCTATAGTAAAAGAAGATGAGTTTGAAGAGATGAGAAAAAAGGTTATGGATATGTGGGATAAGGTAAGGTAAAATTAAAATAGGAGGTAAAAGAATGGGACTTTGTATAGGATTTGCAGGAAAAGGAGGGACAGGAAAAACTACATTGGCAGGGTTCCTGGTTAGATATCTGGTAGAAAATGGAAAGACACCTGTTCTTGCAGTTGATGCAGACTCTAATGCCAATCTAAATGAAGTATTAGGCATGGAACTTGAGAGCACATTGAGTGAAGCAAGGGAAGAGATGAAGACAAAGGCACCATCCTTGGGTATGACAAAGGATATATTTATAGAGATGAAGATAAATGAGGCACTGGTTGAGGGAAAGGGTTTTGATCTGGTTGCAATGGGAAGACCAGAAGGACCTGGATGTTATTGTGCTGCCAATGCCCTGCTTACAGAATTTCTTCAAAGACTAACAAAAAATTATCCATATGTAGTAATAGATAATGAGGCAGGGATGGAACACATAAGCAGACTAAGGGCAAAAGATATGGATGTGCTTATTGTAGTTTCTGATAGTAGCACAAGGGGAATACAGGCTGCCTCCAGGATAGTTGATCTGGCAAAGAGTTTAAATTTTGGTGTAAAGGAATATTACCTTATAATAAACAGGGTTCGAGATACTGAGAATAAAGATGCACTTTTAGAAGAGGTAAAGAAAAACAATCTTAATCTTGCAGGTATTATACCCGAAGACCCTTTGATACATGAATTTGATCTAAAAGGAAGACCTTTAATAGAAATTCCAGAAGACTCGGTGGCATTAAAAGAGGCATATAAGATATTTGAAAAAATTCTGAACTCATCTACATAATGTATTTTTCGGATGATATAAATAC
>JALVZP010000108.1 GCA_027037575.1 Desulfobacterales bacterium
ATATATGGTTATAGAATCTATTTCTAATGCTATTTAAGATATCATACCTCACCATTCCCTTTTCTTCTTCCAGTATACCTCCTATATAAAACCATGTCCTGACAAGATGAGTAAAGCTAAAACCTATATCATTTAGCAAAGATTTGGAATGCTCTAATACAGACCTTACCTGATCCTCAAAGGAAGCTCCTTCTTTTCCCCTGATTCCAGATAAAAATGCCCATTTTCCAAAAGAAGAATCAAATAATATAAGATTATCATTAATTTTTTTAGCAGCTGAATCTGCTATCCAGATCTCTAAGCCAACATCTGCATCATCCATTACTTCCATTGGTATAATATTCATTTGTTTATGCAGGCCAAAACCGGTATAGATATTTTTCTTTATGACACAAAGATCCCTTACTTTATTTAAGTAATTATTTATTTCACCACTTTTAACAGAAAAGGAGAGGATATTAAATGGAATATTATTTCTTTTCTGATCCACCAAAAACGGTCTCTGGTGTAATATTATATTTTTTAAGCAATTTTTGAAGATCTGGCTTATCTTTTGCATAATTTAAAAGATCCCTGAAGAGATTCTGCTCTACCTGATACCTCATCGCCATTTCTTGAACCTTTCCTGTATAAAAATCAAGGGCAGTATTAAGCCTTCTATTCTGAAATACCAGATAAAGATTAAATGATACACTTAAAAAAAGGACAAGAAAGACCAGGGAATAAAGGATCCTCTTTATTAACGTAAAAGTAGAAACCACCTCTCTGTATTTTGCATCTTCTCTTTCTTCATTCATAATCTCCTCCTTTCCTTACCAATATGCTTCATTTACTGGCATTTTTGTAATCTCTTTAAGAAGTCTTTTATGATCTATCTCTTTATTATACCTTAAAAATTCTGGAACATTAAAACACATCATTGGCTCTGTTTTTAATGGCAATTTTACTGGAGGATATGCATGTCCATTATCATCTATCTCTGTTATATATATCCTTGCAAATATACCATCATCTCTTTTCGTTGCAAAAAGGAGCCATCTGCTGTTTAATGACCAGCTATGCCATGAATCCATTGCATAATCTACATTACATTCCAGTTTCCTTGGAAGAGAACTCAGATCTGCTGGCATAATATAGAGATCAGATGTTGGTTCGACAAGGGATGCAGATTCTGCCTCATTAAATACTACCCATTTCCCATTTGGAGAATATCGAGGTGCATAGTTGCTTTTTCCATTAAAAGATGCGCCTTTAATTGGGATTGCCTTTCCTCCTTTTCCATTATTGTATGGAACCCTGTATAGATCGAATCTTATTGTCTCAAGTGCACCCCTTTCTGGCTCTTTTGCCCTTGCAAATATGATATATTTCCCATCGGGTGACCATGTAGGGAAGTTCTCCATATAATCAGGATCGCTTGCCCCATTTAGTGGCCATATCCTGTTTTTCTTTGTATCAACTATATAGATATCAGATCCGAGCACAAAGAACTGCTGTGTTTCTAATGTGATACAAGGCCTTATGCTCACTGTCTTTCCCATTGTAACTGCAACATATCTCCCATCTGGTGCCCATGACATGAAGAAAGAGTTTATTGCAAAAGTCTTTCCCATTTTCTTTGAAAACTCATATATCCCTAAGATCCTCTTTGCTCTTCCCTTCATCTTCCTAAAAGGAAGCTGATCCCTTACAGCAATTGCGACCTCCTCCTGATCAGGTGTTATATCAGGCCTCTTTGGAAAGAAATGACAATTTGTGCAATAAAGTCCCTTTCCTTCTACAAAGAGCTTTGTTTCAAATGAATCTACATGCCTGTAATAGACATTTGGTGTCTTTTGTGGATGAAATAAGGGAGAAACTAATCTATAGACTATAATGTTGTCCATAGGATAAGGAGAGATTCGAAATCTTATCCTATCTACATAGACATTATCTCCAACCCTTTTTCCATTTTTGTAAACACAGCCTCTAATTTCAAGGATCAAATATTTTCCTTTTCCAAGCCTTTTTATCTTTTCCCATAGCTTATTATCTGGTCTCCAGCTCTTCTTCTTGGTAATCCTTATTATTGGCTTCTGAGAAGGTATACATATCTTTATCATCCAGAGATTATCTATGTTATCATCCCATATTATTTCAGGAGGAGCAATATTTATTGGGAAGGATGCCCCATCATATGGCCTTATTATCTTCAGATGCCTATATTCCATCCTTTCATAATGGGGAGTCTTATAGCTGGATGGGAGATGTTCCGCCCTAAATGGCATAACTATCTTCGGTTTTTCTGAGGTATGTATTGGCTTAGGAGAGGAAAATATAGTAGGATTTATATTTTCTGCCATTAAAGATTTGGATATTATATTCCCCTTAAACAGAAATATGATTAAGGTAATAAAAAAGAGAATAAAAATAGATCGCTTCAAAAACTTCTCCCCCCTTTCTTCCTCTTTTCCATCATCCTTTCAATCATTTCCTGCTCCTTAATAGCCCTCATGATTTCCTCTTTTGTTGGAATCATATTCTTTTCTTGTGCCATTTTGAGATAAGTTTTTACTTCTTTATTTTTACTGAGGTCATAGGCATAGGACAAAAATACAATAGCAGGTTCATATCTTTTTTTTCTATAAAAATATTTCCCGGCCTCAAAGGGAACTTCCCAAAACTTATATTCCTTCCCATTTAAAGAATAAACAAATCTTTTTTTTGTCTCTCCTGTAAAAAAAAGGACAATAGGATCTTCTGAAAGATATTTCCTTATATCTCTACTATAGGAATTAAACTTCTTATATATAACTGAAAAATCAGGCCTTTGATCAGATGCCATTTTCCATAGCTTTTTATAATGCTCAAGTTTCTCTTCATCATCTATGGTTTTACTGGAAAACATGGCATAAAGAAGCGTCTCCTTGTCCTTTGGATTAAATCTTAAGACCCTATCAAAATATCTTAGGCTTGCCCTAAAAAAATTCTTATAAACAAGCACTTTACCAAGCCTCTTATATACATTTATATCATATGGATCTAATACAAGCGCACTTGCATAATAATTTTCTGCATAGCTTAAATAGCCAAGATCAAACAGGAAATCTCCAACTGGTATAAGTCTCCATTTTGCAATCTTACTTGCTCCAGGAAGTGCCCCTTTTGTCTTTTGTAGAAAATAATAGGCAGAAATTTTAATTTTACCAAGCTTATGATACAAAAATCCAAGCTCCGTATAAACTGTATCCTTTATTAATGCAGGGATCTTATCTTTCTGATAAAGGAGATCATAAAGCACCTCTTTTGCTTCTTCCAATCTTCCAGAAGCTATCTGTGCCTGGGCAAGATTTACTTGGACAGCAGGATCGTCTTTCTTTTGAGACGCCATGTTCTTCCAATAGATAAGATCATTTTTATAAATAAATGACGTCTTTATACTAAAAATGAAGAAGATCAATAAAAAAAGGCCTAATATAACATTCTGCCATTTATAATTTCCCAAAAGAAATGGAAATAAGAAAAATGAGGCAATAAAGAGTAGATACC
>JALVZP010000109.1 GCA_027037575.1 Desulfobacterales bacterium
CAAGTGGAGTCCCAGTAGCCACTTTTACATTAGCAACTACAGAGGAATGGAGAGATAAAAACACTGGTGAAAAGCAAGAGCATACTGAATGGCATAGGATTGTTGCATGGAGACGCTTAGGAGAGATATGTGGAGAATATCTACATAAGGGGAGTAAGGTCTATATAGAAGGAAAGCTCAGGACAAGGGCATGGGAAGACAAAGATGGAAATACCAGATACACAACAGAAATAGTTGCACAAACCCTACAGATCCTTAGTCCTCCAGATAAAGAGCAGATTCCAGAAGAAATTTCTGAACCTATCCCACCAGAAGAGCCTATTGATACAGAAGAAGACATACCATTCTGATCACATCTCATCCTTTTTCTTTGAATTTGTTTTAGAAGGGATTTCTTCCTTATTATCATTCTCATGCATAGCTTTTTTGAAGTTTCTAATACCTTTTCCTATTCCTGCACCTATCTCTGGAAGCTTTCCTGCCCCAAATATTATGAGCACAATCACAAGTATTAGTATCAGCTCTGGCATACCAATCCCAAACATGAAGACCTCCTTTAGATAAAAGTCAATACATCATCCAATGGCCTGCGAGAGCCCCTCCCCGGGGATTCAGCAGGATATCCAAGGGCAATAACTGCCATAAGCTCAAAATCCTTAGGAACTTTTAGGATCTTTTCTACCTCTTCTCTCCTATTTAATATCTCTCCAAGCCATACTGCGCCAAGCCCCATTGCATGTATTGTAAGAAGCATATTCTGAATACATGCACCTATTGCCTGAACATCTTTTGTTCTATTATAGCTCCTGGATTTATCCAAGAATACTGCGATACAGACAGGAGCATTTCTAATTATATGAGCATATTTTGTTTGTTGAGATAACTTTTCTTTAACATCTCTATCCTTTATCACCACAAAGCTCCAGGGTTGATTATTTAACCCTGATGGTGCCCATGTCCCCATCTCCACAATCTTCTTTATAGTTTCATCATCTATCATCCTGTCTTCAAACCTTCTTATACTTCTCCTTGTCTTTATGACATCCATAACAATATCCTTCTTTTCTCCCACTACTTTCCCTCCTTAACTATTTTTATTCCAAGCTCTTCTATCTGCTTCTGATCTACCTCTGAAGGAGCTCCTGTAAGTGGACATGTGGCACTTGTTGTCTTTGGGAAAGGAATAACATCTCTGATTGATTCCTTTCCAGCCATTATTGCAACAAGCCTATCAAATCCTATCGCCATACCACCATGTGGAGGTGCACCATACCTAAGTGCTTCAAGGAAGAATCCAAACTTTCTCTCTGCCTCCTCCTCTGGTATTCCTATTATATCAAATATCTTCTTCTGAAGCTCTAAAAGATGAATTCTTATGCTTCCACCACCTATCTCTTCTCCATTTAAAACAAGATCATATGCCTTTGCCCTTACCTTAAGTGGATTTTTGTCCAAAAGATCTATGTCTTCATCTAAGGGAGCAGTAAAAGGATGATGCATTGGATCATATTGTTTCTCTTCCTCATTCCATTCAAATAGAGGAAACCTCCTTATCCATACAAAAGAAAAATCTCTCTCTCTTATAAGACCAATCCTTCTTGCAAGGGATTTCCTGAGGATCCCAAGAGATTTGGCTGCAACCTCTTCACTATCAGCAACCATAATAATTAAATCCCCTTCTACTGCATCAAGTATCTGATTTATAAGCCTTTTTCTTTCCTTATCCACATACTTCTTTATTGGAGATTGCCATTCATCCTCCTTTACTACCTTTGCCCATATTATTCCTTTTGCACCATATTTTTTTACTTCTTCTGATATATCCTCAAGTTCCTTTCTTGAAAAACCAAGATCTTTTACTTTTATTGCCTTTATCTTTCCTCCCTTATTTACGGCCTCCTGAAATATTTTAAACTGGGTATTCTTTGCAATTCCAGTAATATCCTTTATTTCTATGCCAAATCTTGTATCTGGTTTGTCTGATCCAAATCTTCCCATTGCCTCCTCATACTCAATTCGAGGAAAAGGAGTCTGAATCTCATATCTTAAAACATCTCTAAAAAGTCCTTTAAGCATACTTTCAAACACATTCATTACATCTTCTTCATCCACAAAGGACATCTCCAGATCTATCTGTGTAAATTCGGGTTGTCTATCTGCCCTGAGATCCTCATCCCTGAAGCATCTGACTATCTGATAATATTTATCAAACCCTCCTATCATAAGTATCTGTTTAAATAGCTGTGGGGATTGGGGAAGTGCATAAAATTTCCCCTTATTTATCCTGCTTGGAACAAGATAGTCTCTTGCTCCTTCAGGAGTGCTCTTTGTAAGAAAAGGTGTTTCAACCTCTATAAAGCCATTTTTATCAAAATAGGATCTTATAAAGGAAGAAATCCTATGTCTGAGTCTAAATACATCTATTACTTCATGTCTCCTCATCTCCAAGTATCTGTATTTAAGTCTCAGTGTCTCAGATGCATCAACAGGTCCATGTATCTGGAAAGGAAGAATTTCTGATTTGTTTAATATCCTGAGCTCTTCTGCTCTTACCTCTATCTTCCCTGTCTTTAACTTTGGATTTTCCTGTCCTTCAACTCTTTTATATACCTTCCCCCTTACTGCTATTACATACTCATCCTTCAGCTGCTTTGCCTTGTAATATGCATTTCCATTTATTTGGGGATCAAACACGATTTGGGTTATACCTTCCCTATCCCTTAAGTCCACAAATATGAGATTTCCAAGGTCCCTCCTTGAGTGAACCCATCCCATAAGGATAACTTCTCTTCCAATAGAACCTAAGCCAAGTTCACCACATGTATGTGTCCTTTTCCATTCTCCCATAAAGTCTATCATATCTCCACCTCAATTCTATTGAGATCTATTTCTTTTTGCTCTCCTGTTCTCATATCTCTTAGAATTGCATTTTTCTTCTTTATCTCCTCTTCTCCTATAATAAGGACCTTTTTTGAATTCAGCTTATCTGCCCTCCTCATCTGTGCCTTTAGTCCCTTATCCTCATATTCCATCTCAACCCAGATTCCCTTTTTCCTAAGCCTTATTGCATTAGAAAAGGCTATTTTCCTTGCTTCTTCTCCAAGTGCTGCAATAAATAGATCTGGTGATCTTTCATCAATCCTTCTTTTCTTCCTTAGCAATTCTATTGTCCTTTCCATCCCTATTGCAAATCCTATTGCTGGATGATCAGGTCCTCCAAGAAGCTTAACCAATCCATCATATCTTCCTCCACCTGCAATGGCATTCTGTGCACCAAGCTCCTCTGTAAGGACCTCAAATGCTGTCCTTGTATAATAGTCAAGTCCCCTTACAAGCCCTGGATTCACAACAAATTCTATTCCAAACTCATTTAAGAGCTTCTGGACAGAAGAGAAATGCTCTTTACAGTCTTCACAGAGAAAATCAAGAATAATTGGAGCATCCTGAAGTGTCTTCTTACAAGACTCTACTTTACAATCAAACACGCGGAGGGGATTAAGCTCTGATCTCCTTTTACAATCTGAACAAAGCTCTTCTCTTTTGTTTTCCAGATAGCTCTTTAGCTTTTCCCTAAAGGATGGTCTACATCTTGGGCATCCTAAGGAATTTATATTTAGGCTTAGATCATCAGAAAGGCCAATCCTATTAAATAGCTCCATTATCATGATGATCTGCTCAGCATCTGTAATTGGTCCTGGATCACCAAACTCCTCTACATTTATCTGATGAAACTGTCTAAACCTTCCTTTCTGAGGCCTTTCATGCCTAAACATCGGGCCAATAGAGTATAGCTTCTGGATGCCTCCTTTTTGATAAAGCCTGTTTTGGATGTATGCCCTTACAACGGATGCCGTTGCCTCTGGCCTAAGGCTTAGGCTTCTTCCCTTTGAATCCTGAAATGTATACATCTCCTTTGAGACGATATCTGTCTCCTGACCTATGCTTCTTTTAAAAAGCTCTGTCTTCTCTAAGATTGGAGTCCTTATCTCTTTAAATCCGTATACTTCAAATAGTTTTCTTGCCTCATTTTCCAGAAACTGCCAATAGGAGATCTCATCTGGAAGTATGTCCCTAAATCCCTTTATAGTGGTAAACTCCATTATATCCCTCTCCACCTTACTATTTTCTCTAATAGAACACGAGGTGTCTTTATCTTGTTAATAGGAGCATCCTCATCTGGATATCCCACAGCTATTCCAATTACCACATTCTTTTGTTCTGGAATATTTAGCTCCTCCTTAATCTCATCCTGAAATTGAGTAATAAGCCCTATTGGACATGTCCCAAGACCAAGTGCATAGGCAGAAAGGAGAAGATAGCCAACAAATATCCCTATGTCAGTAAGTCTTGAGCTGGAAAATGCACTATCTATGCTTATTATGATTGCTACAGGTGCACCATAAAAATTGCAGCTTCCTTCATTGATAAAATCCTGAAACTGAATACCTCCTGGAATCCCAGGGGAGAGCACTTCAAACAGCTCCCTCTGCCTTCTCAAAAACTCCTCAGGAAGTTTCTTTACAGCACCAGGTGCACATGAAACCTGAAGCTCCCTCATCCTCTTCAAAAGTATCCTGCTTAACCTTTCCCTTTCCTTTCCTGCAACAACCACAATCTCCCAGGGCTGTAAATTTATAGCAGAAGGTGCCTTAGATGCAAGTGTTAAAAGCTCTATCAGCTTTTCCTTTTCAACAGGTTTATCCAAGTATGCCCTTATACTTTTCCTTTCATTAATTGCCTTAATGAGATCCATGATCCTTCTCCTTTATAGAATACACATCTATTGGGCCTTCTATATCCCTAAGAAAAGAGAGAGAACTCTTCTTTTCTAAGATAAATTCCTTTCTTAACTTCCTACTTACACTTTCTGAGATCAATATTTCTCCATCATTTGCATTAGTTGCGAGTCTTTCAGCAAGATTAACATCAAGCCCAATGACAGTAAAGTCAAACCTCTTCTTTGTCCCAACATTTCCAACAAATACATCTCCTTCTGTAATACCTATTCCAATTCCTATCTCCTTAAATACCGTCTCCCTTTTCTTCCAACTATCCCTCAGTTCGTTAAATATCTTTTTTATCTCTATTGCTGCACATATAGCAGAATAAGAGGGATTCTTTAAGGTCACAGGATAGCCAAATATTACAAGTGCCGCATCTCCTATAAACTTATTCAGTGTGCCATGAAACCTGAATACCACATCTGTGATCATACCGAAGAATTCATTTAAAAAGCTTCTTGTAGTCTCTATGGAGATCCTTTGAATAAGCAAAGTGAATCTCTTTATATCTGCAAAAAGTATTACTACATCCCTTATTTCTCCCAATTCAACGGGATCTCTGCTGCAGGATACAAGCATATCTGCTATTTCAGATGCCATATACTGCTCAAAAAGGGTCTTTAGCCTCAGCTTTTCTTCCCTTTCTTTCTGAGATCTGAGATTTTCTATTGCCAATGCAGCCTGACGACAAATGAGAAAAATAAACTCTAAATCGCTCTTCACAAATGGCCTATCATCTCTTGCCTTACTTATGTTTAAAACCCCAAATACCTTCCTTTCCTTAGCATAGATTGGGATTAGCGCAATTGGAACAGACATGGAGATTATGTCCTTCTTTCTTAAAAGATCTCTTATTTCATCTATAGATTCGTTTATTATCTCTGATCCGTCTATAAGAAGAGGCCTCTTATTCTTAAATACCCAACCAGAAATCCCTTCCCCTGGCCTGAGTTTTGCCTTCCTTATTATAGAATCGTCGATTCCAATAGCCTCTTTTATCTCAAGTATATCCTCCTTTTCATCATACATCATAATAGATATCCTATCTGCACCTGCATAATCCCTTACAGCATTTAGCAATACACTCAGTATCTCATCCTCTGACTCTGCAGTAATAAACCTTTCTGTAAGCTCATAAAGGGACATGAATGTGTCTATCTTTATCCTCTCCTTTATTTGGAAGATCCTCTGAAGCTTAAAGTTTAGAAAAGAGATTAATTTATCAAGAAAGGTTTTATCTTTGATGATAAAATTGAAGGAAGTCCCTTTCTTTAACTCATCTATATCATTTTCTGGAACAAGAATGACAATCTCTGATTTCTCCTTTAGTTTTTTTAAGTGGTCTCTATTCTCTACCAGCTCTAAGTCAATTAGGGCTACCTTTAAAAGATCCTTTTCTATGTTAATAATTCCCTTTTCAACTAATCTGACACTATATCCCTCTTTTTTCAGCCTATCTGCTACCTCTTCCAGTGAATCCTTCACTTTTTAAGCTTCTCCTTTAATACAGGAATCACCTGAAACATATCTGCTACAACACCATAGTGGGCAATATTAAAGATAGGTGCCTTAGGATCCTTATTTACTGCAATGATTGTCTTAGAATTCTTCATCCCTACCTGATGCTGGAATGATCCACTTATTCCAAGTGCAAGATATATCTTTGGCTTTACAGTCTTTCCTGAGATTCCAACCTGCCTGCTCTTTGGAAGCCATCCTTTGTCTGCAACAGGTCTTGAACATGCAAGAACAGCTCCTATCTCATCTGCAAACTCCTGAACAATAGGTATATTTTCTGGCTTTCCTATTCCCCTTCCAATAGATACAATGATGTCAGCGCTGCTTATGTCTATGTCTTCTATCTTTTCCTCTATGTATTCCAGAAACCTTCTTTTATATGTCCCTGCCTGAAATGGAATCTCCATTACGCTTGCGGATCTCTTTTCTCTTATCTCTGGCTCAAATGTCCCAGGCCTAACAGTTACCAGATATCTCTCATATGGCTTTAATCTGATCTCTGAAAATATCTTCCCTCCGTATATCTGCCTTAGGGTAGCAAGTCTCCCCTCTTTTAGACTTACATCCACGCAGTCTGTGATTAATGGAAGAGAGAGCTTTTCAGAAAGAAAAGGGGCAAGATCCATCCCAAATGAAGAATGGGAAATCATAATTAGCTTAGGAGATGTAGCATCTATTGCCTTCTTTATTGCCTCTAAGTATGGCTCTGGAGAATAGTTCTTTAGCTCAGGAGAATCAACAAAGATGATCCTATCACAGAAATCTTTTAGTTTATCAATGAATCCCCTTTCTCCTCCAAGAAGAAGTGAGGCTATCTCCATAGGACTTTCTTTTGAGATCCTTTCTGCAAGACTAAGCATCTCAAAAGTAACATCCCTTAGCTCTCCTCTTCTATGTTCTGCAAGGACAAGGATCATTATAGACCTCCCTTTTCTTTTATAATCTGTGCAAGCCTTTCACATACCTCTTCTATGCTTCCTTCTATGATTTCTGCTCCCTTTCCTTCTGGAGGAGGCATAAGCTTCATGGATTCAATAATAGATCCCTTTTCTCCTACTTTATCAGGAGGAATCTCAAGATCATCTAAGAACTTCTCCTCTATCTTGAGTTTTCTTACCCTCCTTATTCCTAAGACAGAGACATATCTTGGTTCATTTATTCCACTCTGAATAGTAATTAAGGAAGGGATTGGAAGCTCTACATTTTCAAATGTATTAGATTCAAGCTCCCTTTTAACTATAACCTTTTTATCCTTTATCTCTATCTGAACAGCAAGTGTTGCATATGGGATATTGAGCATTCCAGCAAGAAGAACACCTACCTGTGCCCATCCCATATCAGCACTTTGTGCTCCTGTAAGTATAAGGTCAAATGGAAGATCCTTTATAACATGATAGAGTCCAAGTGCAATTCCTCTTGGATCTGATCCCTCAAATCCTTCTTCATCTATCCTTATTGCCTCATCAGCTCCCATTGCAAGTGCACGCCTCAGGACATCTTCTGATTCCTCATCTCCAAGTGTAATAACAGTTATTTTTCCTCCATACTTTTCCTTTATTCTTACTGCCTCCTCTACTGCATAATTGTCCCATTCATTTATAACCATCTCTAAATCTTCTTTTTCAATATCCTTTCCATCCTTTTTAATCCTTATATCTGCTTCTGTTACATCTGGAACCTGCTTTACACAAAGTATGATATTCATAGTATTCCTCCTTTATTCTAATGCCATAAGAACAAACTCATTTAAATCCATAACCTTTAATGATTCTTCGAGTCCTTTTGTCTTTCTTGCATCTTCTAACATTATAAGACAAAGTGGACAACATGTAATAACTATTTCTGCTCCTGTATCATATACCTCCATAATCCTTCTTTCTGACATCTTTACATCTACATCAAGCTCCTCTTGCCACATCCTTCCTCCCCCACCACCACAGCACAGGCTATTTTCTTTGTTGTGCTCCATTTCTATTAGTTTTATTCCTGGAATCGCCTTTATTACATTTCTTGGTGAATCAAATATCCTGTTGTGTCTTCCAAGATAGCATGGATCATGATAAGTAACCTTTATGTTGAGCCCCTTCTTAAAGTTAAGGACTCCTTCATTTATTAGCCTTTCTAAGATCTGGCTATAGTGGAAAAAGGAGATATCTATATCCTTAAGAAGTGGATATTCGTTTTTCATTGTCCAAAGGCAATGTGGAGATGAGGTAACTACCTCCTTTATTCCATATTCCTGAAAAAGCTCAATACATGAGATTGTATGATCCTCAAAAAGCCCATCCTCCCCAACCCTTCTTGCAATATCTCCACAGCAGGGCTCCTTTCTTCCAAGTATCCCAAATCTTACTCCACACCTGTTCAGTATTTTACTAAAAGATCTTGCTATTTCCTGTGCCCTTGTCTCATAGGAAGTTGTGCATCCAACAAAATAACATAAAAGACCTTCTTCTTTTTCCTTTGTTATATCAATTATGTCTAAGCCCTTTACCCACTCTGTCCTCTTCTTAGAAGATACCCACGGATTATTGTATTTATAGAGTCTTTCCAATGTCTGTGCCATAAGTGCTGGAACCCTTGTTCCATCCTCTATTTCCCTTGCCCTAAGCTCCCTAATTATCCTAAATGGAGGGATATAGATAGGACATACTTCAAGGCATGCTCCACAAGTTGTGCAATACCAGATAAGCTTTGGATCATATTCTGTCTTTTTTCCAAAAAATATCTTCTCCTTGATAAGAGATATCACATCCCTCGGTGCAAATGGCTCACCTACACCAGAACTTGGGCATATCTCAACACATCTTCCACACCTTGTGCATGCATCTATTTGTATAAGCTCCCTATATGTGAATACATCCTCCCTTTCCTCTACAGGAACAATAAAGTATGGCTGATCCTTTATGTATATGCTTAAAGGAGATGCAATCATGTGAAAGAGCTTAGTAAAAGGAATGGCTGATATAAATGAAAGGCTTAAAAGAACATGTATCCACCAAAAAAATGGATAGATCATATATGCCGTATCTTTTGAAAAGATGTTACTAAAAAGAAGGCCAAAAAAAGAAAATTTCTTCCATTCTGGATTCTGATAGGAAAGCCTTAGTCCCTCTAAGAAAAATCCAGTAAATGTAATAAGAACAAGCCAAAGAAGAACAATGAAATCCTCCCTTTTATTTTCAAGCCTTCCTATTTTCTGGACATATCTTCTTATAAATGCAAGAAAAAGGCCTAAGATAAGCATTATTCCTGCTACTTCTAAGGAAAAGGAAAAGAAGAGATATTTCTTTCCAAAAAGGAAATGATAGATGTAGTGGTCAAATGCAAGAACTATTGTTCCTAAGAAAAGGAAGGAAAATCCCCAGAATATAAGAAGGTGCATTATTCCAGCAGAGATATCCCCTTTTAATATCCTTCCAGCAAAGATTCCATCTTTTATTACTGATCCTATGGATTTACAGGAAAGATGGATTTTCTCTTTTTTTAATCCCTTTTTCCAAACAGAGATATGTCTTGTGAGGCCATAAAAAAAAATTGAAACAGAAACGAGAGAAAGTAAATAAAACAGTGTTTTAGGGCCTGCATGCCAAAATAGTTCTCTTTCTGGAATCATATCCTCATCCTCTTAAGTCTTTCAATCCTCTCTTCTATGGGAGGATGTGTTGAAAAAAGTGCTATAAGACCTCCTCCAGAAAGTGGATTTACAATGAACATATGTGCTGTTGCTGGATTTGCATTAAGTGGGATCCTCCTTGAATATAAAGCAAGCTTTTCCAATGCCCTTGCAAGTCCAAGTGGGGTTCCTGCAAGCCTTGCTCCTGTTTCATCTGCAAGATATTCCCTTGACCTTGATATAGCCATCTGAATAAGCATTGCTGCAATTGGTGCAACTATTGCCATAACAATTATTCCAATTGCTCCGAGTGCTCCACTATCCCTATCATCATCACCTCCAAATCCACCAAAGAGAAGACTCCACCTTGCCATATCAGCGAGTATCATTATTGCACCTGCCATTGTAGCAGCAATACTTCCTATAAGTATATCTCTGTTTCTTATATGGGACATCTCATGGGCAAGCACACCCTTTAGCTCTTCTCTGTCCATTATCCTAAGTATTCCCTCTGTTACTGCAACTGCAGCATGTTCTGGATTTCTTCCTGTTGCAAATGCATTAGGAGACTCCTCAGGAATTATATATACTCTCGGCATTGGAAGATTTGCCCTATGAGCAAGCTCCTGAACAATACTATACAGCTCTGGATGATCTGATGGCCCTACTTCTTGTGCACCATACATGCTCAGCACAATCTTATCAGAAAACCAGTAGCTAAAGAAGTTCATTCCCATTGCAAGCAAAAAGGCAAAGATCATTCCCGTTCTTCCACCAAAGAGTCTTCCCAGAAATACCATAAGTATTGTCATTGCTCCTAAGAGCAAGAATGTCCTAAACCAGTTTCCCATATCTTTCCCCTCCTATAAGCTTTTTCATAATAAGTTTTTAAGGATAATCCAGATAAAGTCAAGAAAAGAAAATAACACTTTTCAACGAAAAAAGAAAAAGGTAAAAGACCTGATATGGAAGCATTCTTAAGGGTATTCATACCACTTTTAATTATCATGGATCCAATAGGAAACTTGCCATTCTTTATCGCATTTACGAAGGATAATACAGATCATGAAAGAAAGAGGATAGCATTTCTTTCTTGTCTTACTGCATGTGTAATCCTTTTCCTATTTGCATTTAGTGGAAACTTTATCCTAAGGCTTTTTGGAATAAGTATAAGGTCATTTCAGATAGCAGGAGGATTTATCTTCTTTATGTATGCACTTCAGATGCTTGGAATTATTCCTTCAGGAATAAAGACAAGTGAGGAGGAAGAAAGAGAAGGTGAGGAAAAGGAAAGTGCTGCACTTGTCCCCTTAGGAACACCACTTCTTGCAGGGCCAGGTGCAATTACTGCTGTCTTAGTA
>JALVZP010000110.1 GCA_027037575.1 Desulfobacterales bacterium
GTGGGGCAATAAGAAGTGGAGTAAATCCTATGGATATGGTTATTGCATTCCTTGTAATTGCAACGGCAGGCTCTTTAAACATTTCAAAAACAGTATCCCTCCAATTTCCAACCCTCTTATAGATCTCCCTTGATCTTTCTAAGAAGTGTATTGCAAAATCCACACTTAGACCTAAGGTCAAGGATGAGAGAACAGCAACTGGCATATCATAGTCCTTTCCTACTATCCCAATAAGCCCGTATATAAAGACTATTGTGATGCTTAGAGGAATCATGGAAAGTATTCCAAAAAGGGGTGATCTAAAGAGAAGCATCATCATGATTAAGACAACCGAGAAGCTACTCATAAGCGAATAGAACATCCCTTTCACCATCTTATTCTGCCATATCACATTCAGATATGTTAAACCTGCCCACTTAAATTCAAGTGGGATAGGAGGTGGATTCTTCTTAATGAATGAGTTTACATCCTTTACTACAGCCTCCATATCTTTGTTATTTCCGCTCTTTAGCTGAACCCATATATTTGCCTTCATATAGTCTCGTGTAACAAAGTGAAAGAGAGCATCCTTCTTCTTCATACCTTCAAGTTGAATAAATACCTGTGATACAGCAGACACAGTATCTGGTATAGAAAAATTCCTCAGATTAATCTGCTCAAGTCTCTTTCTCTCTTCAGGTGTAGCATCTGATGGAGGAGAGACATATTTTAGCTCATAGTTTGCCTTCTTTAGTGCATCTACAGCAGAGGAGGTTTTCCCAACAATTGGATTTCCCTTCATGTATCTTTGTAAGCGATCTATATACCTTAGGACATCTGGTCTTTTAAATACTGGAGCAGTAAGCTCTGTCTCCATCTCAAAGACAAAATCCTTAAAAGAAAGTTTTAAAAATTGATCACATATATCAAGCGCCTTTTCTATAAGTGCCTCCCCAGTAAGATGTCTATACCTGCTTAGCTTTTCCAAAAGGATATTCTTATCCTTCTTCCTAACCCCCTTTACCTCCTCTATGGCCTTTAAAAGCTTGTTAAAATCAAGTCCTTCTGGCTCTAAATAATTTATGGTATCTGCAAGGTTGTTCCATGAATCGAGGATACTATGATCTATCTTTTCTGCCTCCTTTACTAATAGGACAAAGCATCTTTTTGGATCTGAGGTAAAGATATTTCTAAAGAGATCTTCTATTTCATGAAGCTTCCTTAAAAATGTCTTCGTTTCTTCTGGGTAAATAGCACCAAATCTCTTCTTTGCCTCTTCTTCGATAATCTTTCCCTTTTCCCTACAGGTAAAACCTAAAACCTCCTTAGGGGATACAACGAGATATGCTGTATATGTTCCTCCAAAGTGGCTATTTAACACCCTGTCAGCAATTCTTATTGGATGGCTCTTTACAAACCATTTTATAGGATTGTCATTTACCTTTATCCTGAATATTCCATAAATGGATACAAGCAGAACAAAGAATGTTATAAGCAGGATACCCCTCTTATGTGAGATGCTAAAAGATCCGAGCCATTCTAAGAATCTTCCTAAGATACCTATCTTCCCCTCTTCCTCATCTCTTCTTTCTTCTAAGGATCTCTTTCTGGCAAATATCATTATATACGCAGGGATAAATGTGATTGTAAGGATCCAAGCAAGTGCAACACCAAATGCAACATGGAGTCCAAATACCTTTACAGGAGGTATAGGTGTTGTAGCAAGGGAAGCAAAACCAACTATTGTGGTTAGGCTTGTGTAGAGCATGGGGAAGAAGAGATGCGTAATTATGTTCTTTATTGTCCTTTCTTTATCTCCAAACAGATGATATGTATCAAAGAACTCACTTAGTATATGCACGGAATCTGCAACAGAGATAGGAATAAGAAATATGGGTATCATTGAACTCATTATGTGGACATCAAATCCGAGTCCTATGAGAAGTCCCATTGTGCATATGACAGTTATTACTGCAAGAATCATTGGAGAGACGACAAGAGAAAGCCTCTTAAAGAAGATGAGAAGCAAAAAGAATATAGTTATTCCAGCAATAGGAGCAGATGTTGCCATCTGAATCAGCATCTCCACTCCAAATGTATCTTCTGCAACAGGAAGTCCAGTTATATAAACCTTATCTTCCTCTGGCCAATCCTTAGTAAGGAATCTTACGAGATTTGCAACATTGTAGCTGAACTTCTTTGAGCGAATAGGTATGTAAAGGCATATAGCCTTTCCATCTTCAGAAACGAGTGTTCCTCTGTATAGCGGATTATCCATTGCATCCCTTTTTATCCTCAATGCCTCTTCTCTTGTCTTTGGAGGCCTCTCCATAAGGTATTCTATCTTCAGAGAGCCAAGCTCTGCTTGCCTCAAGCTATCTACAAGGCTTGGGCTTATTATCTCATGCTTTACAATCGCACACCTTCCATCCTCATCAAAAAGCCTGTTTGGATCTTGGTGAAATATCTTAAGAAGTATCCTTTCAAAGAGACTTTCAGGATAAAGATTTACAGATATTTCTTTCTCTTCTTTGCCATTTCTATATATCTTTACCTTTGGTCTTCCATCATTTCCTCTGTCTAAGCTCAAAAGCTCCTTCGTAAGATCATATATGCGAGTAAGTGTTCCAACATTAAATACTCCATCCCTATTCTTTTCATTCACAATCCCAACGATGACAAAATCATAGAGATTGAAGATCCTTTTTACTTCATTGTGAAATACCCTCACAGGTTCATCCTTAGAAAGCATATTCTCTGGATCATTATCGAAGTGAACTTTCGGAAACTGGATTAAAAAAAATATAGTGATGACAAATACGGATAGAACAATAAGAAATGGATGTCTTACACTAAAAGATGTAGGAGAATGTTTCATCTTTTATCAGATCTCTCCAGAAATTTTACCATCCTATACACACATCTATTATACGGAACATCTATTCCAAATCTCTCTGCAATCTCTATTACCTGACCTGTAAGGCTATCTATCTCTGTCCTCTTTCCCTTTTCTATATCCTGAAGTGTAGATGATCTGTGTGAATAGGTAGGAGGAATAAGCTTGTTATAGAAGACATCTAAGTATTCTTTTTCTGAATCCCAATGTGTCTTATAGCCTGCCCTTTTCATAACAAGGAATATCTCTCTTGCAATGTTATTCATTATCTCCCTTGTATTCTCATCATCTGCAAGCTCTCCATAAGATACCCTAAGTATTGCACTTAGGGGATTTAAGAGACAATTATAGAGCATCTTTGCCCAAAGATCCTCTTCAATATGAGGGGTTGGGCTACAAGGAATTCCTCCCTTACTTATCATAGAGCAAAGCCCTTCTATACAAGACAGCTTGGCACCAAATAGGCTTCCTATGTGTATATCATCTGCATGAACAGTAATCTCTACCAAGTTCGGTTCTTTCCTCTCAAATCCAGTAATCACCCTTGCACTGTATATAAGCTCCTTCTTAAAGAACTTTGCAAAAATCTCTGCATTTCCCCATCCATTCTGAAAAAGCACGATA
>JALVZP010000111.1 GCA_027037575.1 Desulfobacterales bacterium
ATTTCATATTGTCCCTTAGGTAATCAAATCCAAACTCATTGTTCGTCCCATATGTTATGTCACATGCATATGCCCTTTTTCTTTCTGAATCATCCATCCCGTGAACAATAACACCAACAGACATCCCCAAGAACTTATATATAGAACCCATCCATTCTGCATCCCTTTTTGCAAGATAGTCATTTACTGTAACAAGATGGACTCCTCTTCCTGTAAGTGCATTTAGATAAAGTGGCATAGTAGCAACAAGGGTCTTTCCTTCTCCTGTCTTCATCTCTGCAATCTTTCCCTGATGAAGGACAATTCCACCAATAAGCTGGACATCAAATGGCCTGAGCCCTAAGGTCCTAACTGATGCCTCCCTTACTACTGCAAATGCCTCAGGGAGAAGATTATCTAAGGATTCTCCATTTTCGAGCCTCTGTTTAAATTCAGCAGTCTTTGCCCTTAGCTTATCATCAGAAAGCCTTTTCATTTGAATCTCTAACTGATTGATTCTGTCTACAATAGGACTCAGAGATCTAAGCTCTCTTTCATTTTTGCTACCAAATATCCTCTTTAAAAATTCGCCAATCATCTCTTATACTCCTTCTTCAGAGCAGAAATAGTTTCTTTTAGTCTTTCTAAGAGCTTGTCTGCTCCTAAAATATCTCTCTTTTTTCCCATATTTTCAAGTGAAAGGCAGATGTCATATATTCCTGTAAGTCCAAGATTTCCTGCAGCTCCTTTCATTCTATGAGCTGTTTCTCTCAGCTTTTCATAATCCTTTTTCCTTATTGCCTCTTTTATTTTTTCAATATTCTCTTCAGAATCCTCTATGAACATTCCCAATAGCTCATTTAAGAGCTCCCTATCTCCTCCAACTGCCTCCATTGCCCTTTTCATATCAATCTGAATTTCCTCTTCTTTCTTAGATACCTGCGCCTCTTTTTTCTTATTTATCTTTCCTTCATCAAAAAGTTCAGAGATTACCTTTGCAAGATCTTCTAATTTTACTGGCTTTGATAAATATGCATCCATTCCTGCCTGCAGACATCTCTTTCTATCTTCTTCAAATGCATTTGCCGTAAGTGCAACAATAGGAATATCTATCCCCTTTTCCCTGATCCTTTTTGTTGCCTCAAGTCCATCCATCTCTGGCATCTGAACATCCATAAAGACAAGATCAAATTTTTCTTTATCTAAGAGATCTATTGCCTCTTTTCCATTATTTGCAACAGTAACAGAAAATCCCTGCTTTTCCAGCATTGTCCTTGCAATCTTCTGATTTACAGGATTATCCTCTGCAAGAAGGATCCTTAGCCCTAAATCTTTTATCTTTATTAACTCTTTACTAACTTTTGTCTCACCAAATTTCCTATTTATTGCAAGATTTTCAATAATAGCATTAAATAAAGTTGATCTGCTAACTGGCTTAAGGATATAGTGGGAAATACCTACTTGTTCTGCCTTTTTCTTAAATTCCTGATTTTCTAATGAACCTAACAAAATAATAGGCACTTTTTTGTATTCTTCAATACCCCTAATCTCCTTTATAAACTCCATTACATCCATACCCGAAATTTCTACATCAATTAAAAGGAGATTGTATAGTTTCTTTTTCTGGATAGATTCTTTGATTTCATGTAATGCCTTAAATGCATCCTCTAAGCTTTCCGGATTCATATCCCAAGATTCGAGTATCTCATGCAGAATAAATCTGCTTGTAGGATTTTTATCAACAAGCAGTACATTAAGGCCTTTAAGATGAAATGTTTCTTCCTTTCCTTCTCCTGATCTTGCTTTTTTTAAATGGACTGTAAAATGAAATGTGCTTCCCACACCCACTTTGCTTTCTACCCAGATCCTTCCTTCCATCATCTCTACCAAGTGCTTGCATATAGTAAGTCCAAGACCTGTCCCTCCATACTTCCTTGTTGTAGAGGAGTCTGCCTGAGAGAAGCTTTCAAATATCTTTCCAATTTTATTTTCAGGTATCCCTATTCCTGTATCAGATACACTGAAGTGGAGTGTTATGTCTTCATCCTTTTCAGTAACCTTCTTTACTTCTACCATTACATGACCCTTTTCAGTAAACTTTATTGCATTTCCAATGAGGTTTATAAGGATCTGCTTTAATCTTACAGGATCTCCAATAAATATCTCTGGAACCTCAGGGGAGATTCTACAGAAAAGTTCAAGTCCCTTGCTATGGGCTTTAGTAGATAGGGTAAGACATGTACTTTCCACAAGCTCATGAAGATTGAATAATATGTTTTCAAGCTCTATCTTTCCTGCCTCTATCTTGGAAAGATCGAGTATCTCATTTATAAGGTCTAATAGATTCTTTGCAGATATCTTTAACATTGTGACATAATTTTTCTGCTCCTGTGTGAGATTTGTCTGTTCTAATAGCTCAGCAGCTCCTATAATTGCATTCATAGGAGTCCTTATTTCATGACTCATCTTTGCAAGGAAGTCACTTTTTGCCTTACTTGCTTCTTCTGCCTTTTCCTTTGCCTCAACAAGCTCTGTTACGTCTACTACATTCTTTACAACACCCTCATACTTTCCTTCCCTGTATATGGGCTGTATCCTTAATATAACATGCTTATTATTTATTTTTTTGTTGAGAATCATTGGAGAGGAGTTTGGATTTGTCCTAAATCTAAATATCATCTCTCTTATATTATGATATACCTCGGGAGGATGTATCTCTTCTAAGCTCTTTCCTATTACATCAGATGCATCCTTTCTAAGCATTCTGAGAAAGAAGTTATTTATCTCTGTAACTATATTTCTCTTATCTACAAATGCAATTCCTTCTTCCATACCAGATATCATCCCCTTAAATTTTGCCATCTCTCTTTTTAATTCTTCTTCTAACTCCTTAATTTCAGAAATAGGTTTTCCTTCTAATACTCCTCCTATTATATCTCCTTTTGGATTCACAAGTGGAGCAGTATTCGTAAGCACAGGAAGTGGATCCTTGCTTTTTGTATATGTCGTTATTTCAAACTGAAGCCTCTTTCCCTCTAATGCAAGAAATACCGCATCCTTTATTATTGCCCTGCTTTCCTCATCTGGAAGAAACCATCCTACCTCCCAAACAGGAAATCCTATTACTTCTTCCTTTGAAAAACCTGTTGTCCTTAAGGTTACATCATTTATAAAGAGGAGTCTCCCTTCAAGGTCGAATATACCCGCAAAATTGCTCATAGAGTTTAGGAGATGGAGATACTTAGAAAGCTCTTCCTCTCTCTTCTTTAACTCCTTTATAGAGATCCCTTCACAGATGATCTCTGCTACATTACCATCAGGATCCTTTATAGGAGTAAATGTTAGGAGTGCGGGAAAGGATTTCTTTGACTTTGTACATGCCTCTACCTCTATCTTCATTGATTCCCCTTGCGCTACCTTCTGTATTACCTCCTTTATCCTTTCCTCATCCTCCTTCTTTATCCATCCAACCTCCCA
>JALVZP010000112.1:0-571 GCA_027037575.1 Desulfobacterales bacterium
CTTCTAATCTCCTTTTGTTCTTTGACAAAATTCTTTCCTTCTTCTTTATCTATCAGCCCCCTTTCAAAAAGTTCTTTTAATTTATCAAATGGATTTTCCATATCTACTCTTCCCAGATGAAGGACAACTGCTTTTGCCTCCATATCATCTGCATACTCTATTGTCCTAATAGTATGTTTTATTGCATCAGAATGCTCATCCCTGTCAGTAGATGAAAGAAGATAAAGATCTCCACTTCCCTTTATCTTTGGATCATCAGGCTTTGGAAAATAATTATGAATACTTGTCACAGTTAGCTTTTTCTTTATAATTGGCCTGATCTTTTTAAACTGGGTTTCAGAAATCCTATATTCCAGCTCTATTGCATCAAATCCTGAATCCAATATATCCGAGATCATATCTTCTGGATTATCTTTTATATCCTCACTCCAATAACAAGTAGATACAGATATCATTTTTATGAAGCTTGCTGAAGTTCTTTCTTAAGGGCATTTACCAATTGGTAAAGCTTGGAGATCTTTCTGGAGGCATTATTTTTGTGAATAACTCCTTTTCCTGAAACCTTTTGTAT
>JALVZP010000112.1:581-3440 GCA_027037575.1 Desulfobacterales bacterium
TTTACCCTCGTCTTATAAGCCTTATTCCTTAATCTCCTCTTTTCATTTTGTCTCATCCTCTTTAGAGCTGACTTATGAGTTGGCAATTTTTCACCTCCTTTTTTTTGCTTAAAACTTTAACAAACCATTGCAATTTGGGTCAAGAAATAATTATGAATTTAGCATCTTTTGAATCCTTTTTATAAGATCAGCAGCCCTGATTGGTTTTGGTAGATATTCTATATCGTCAGTAGAGATACCTTTCTCAGAAAGGACATAGTCAGGGTAACCACTCATAAAGAGGATCTTTACATCAGGTTTCATCTTCTTTATCTCGTTATGAACTGCCTTCCCATGTTTATACGGCATCACTATATCTACCAATACCAGATCTATCTTATCCATATTTTCCCTAAACTTGTTTACGGCATCAATTCCATTTGATGCAAGGATTACCTTATATCCAAACTCTATTAAGATTGACTTTATTACTTCTCTTACAAGTGGTTCATCATCAGCAACAAGGATTGTTCCTGATCCTGCTGGTATCTTTGAAAGGGAAATTTCTTCCTCTTCTTTTACTGCTTCTTTCTTTTCAGAAAGAGGGATATATATCTTAAATGTTGTTCCTTTTCCTTCTTCACTTTCCACATCAATAAATCCACCATGCTCCCTGATTATCTTAAAGCAATTATATAATCCCAAACCTGTCCCTTTTTCCTGTGCCTTGGTGGTAAAGAATGGCTTAAACAGATTCTTCTTTGCTTCTGGATCTATTCCAATTCCTGTATCCTGGATATATATGACACCATACTTTCCAGGATTCACCCAATCTCCCTTTTTTCTTGCCACATCTTCAGAAATTTCTACTATATCTGTTGCAATCCTGAGTGTTCCTCCCTTTGGCATAGCATCCTGTGCATTAGTAACCATATTCAGTAATACCTGATGAAGTTGAGTTGCATTGCTTACTACTACAGGATCATCTTTACTGAGCTCTATCTTTACCTCTATATCATCACTTAACATACCAGATATGATCTTTTTCAGGAGTATAATCTGCTCGTTCAATTTCAATGGATATCTATCCATCTTCTTTCCTCTTGCATATCTCAATAGCTCTACTATCATCTCCCTTGCCCTTTTACATGCAGTGATAATCACTTCAATAGATCTTGGATCAACCTCATCTCCTTTTATCATCTTATATTTCACAATATCTCCACTTCCCATTATGGAGGCAAGCACGTTGTTAAAATCATGGGCAATTCCTCCTGCAAGTGCACCTATTGCCTCAAGCTTCTGGGAATTGAGAAGCTGCTGTTCAAGCTTCTTCTTCTCTTCAAGCCCTGCTTTTAAATTCCTTATCATGTCATTTATTAGTGCCGCTATTCTTCCTGCCTCATCCTTTCCAGAGATAGGGATTTCTTGAAGTGAGTCTATATCCTTTACATTTTTGATCCTATCTACGAATTCACAAAGCTCATCTAATGAGCCAACTGTCTTAAATGCAGCTCTATAAATAAACATGTAGGCAATAGTGAAGAGGAAGAAGAAAAGGAATATTGATAAAAGAAGGTATGTCCTTTTTTTCCTTATAATCTCTGTCTTATCTAAGTAAAGAGTAATCCATCCTATAAGCCTTTTTTCTTTTGGTATTATGCCAAGTATTATCTGATCTGGACTCTTAAACTTAACAGTTGCGTAAACAGGGGCCCAGATCTCTATAATATCTGTAGATTCATATACATAGGGAGGATTATCCTTATTTGTTCTTAACCTTTTTTGAACCTCAGGTAATGAGGCAATATTTTCTATAAATTTTCTCTTTTTTATTTTTAAGATAAGAGAGTTGTCTGCATAAACTAAAATACCTAATACATTAGGCAGTTTTAAAAATCCCTGAGCTTCCTGCTTTAGCAGCTTTTTGCTCCTGGATATAATACCAAGAGTAGAATTAACAGAAAGGACATTTGTCAATACCTTTCCCTCTCTTATAAAGGAGATCTTTACAGATCTAATCTGTTGATAAGAATAGAACAGGATGATTATTACAAAGAAAAGGAGAAATATGGAAGAGAATATAGTAATTACCTTTTCAAAAAGTTTCCCCTTAGCAGAAATTATCTTATCTAAGAATTTCATAGCAGCCTATTAACCTTACCGTCCTGTTTTTATTTATTGCAGACTTCAAATCTAAACCAAAATTCTTTGCAACATATGGATTTATCTTTATCTTTCCTTTTGGAAAGATTATGGGAGGTGGTTTTATTCTTCTCTGGATTATCTGTTTTGCCAGATTGCCTGCCTTAATCCCTATTTCATAAGGATCTGTATATACTGCCATAAATGCTCCCATATTAAGATATTTCTCTGAGAATGTTACTACAGGGATAGATTTTTTTAAGAAGAATAGGTTCATAAATGAGATGGTCTCTGGTGTAATAATGGTGGTATCAGGAAACATTAGGAAGATATCAATCTTTTCAGATAGTTCCTTTATTGCTGAGATTACCTCCTTTGTTGAGTTTATCCTCTTTGTAATTAAAAAAAGATGATTCTTTTTTGCAGCAGGGGAAAAGATCCTGTAGATAAATCTTGAGCAATTTGGATCATACACAATTCCTATCCTCCTTTTCGTTGGAAGATACTTTTTTATCCATTTAAATGTCCTGTCAGGTGATGCAAGCATGGATACACCGGTAATATTCTTATTTTCGGCAATAAATGGATAAGGGTTTAGGATCATTGCATATACAATCGGAATTTTATGGATATATATGACCCGAGATAGCGCCCATTCTCCTATAGTAAATATAATAGAAGGCCTTTTCTTTTGGATAATTTCCCTGATATTTCCCTTATATCCATAAAGTATTA
>JALVZP010000113.1 GCA_027037575.1 Desulfobacterales bacterium
CTCCAGAAATAATGGTTTCAAATAAGGAATTTTATGCAGGATTTGAGGAAGTATTCAGGGGGAAGAGGGAAAAAATTAGAGAAAGGCAAAGGTTTTATGTTAAGCTTCTTGAAAGGAACTTTAAAGAAAATGAGGAGCTCAGGAGATTTCCTGTTCTTGATGTGGGATGTGGAAGGGGAGAGTTTCTTGAGATATTAAAAGAAAGGGGAATAAAGGCTATTGGTATTGAGTTAAGGAAGGAGGCAGTTTCTGAGCTCAAAAATAAGGGATTTAAGGTCTATCTAAAAGATGGTATCCTCTTTCTCAAAAAGAGCGATCATAGATTTTCTGCAATCTCCTCCTTCCATGTAATAGAGCACATGGATTGGGAAAAACTGAAGAAATTTATTCTGATTGCAAAGGAAAGGCTATGTGAAGGCGGCCTTATCATGCTCGAAACACCAAATCCATGGAATAGAGAAGCATTTGCAAGATTCTTTTTAGACTATACCCATAAAAGACCGATTGTCCCTGAACTTCTTGTTTTTCTTCTAAAGTGGGCAGGATTTAGGGACATTGAAGTATATTACTTTTCCCCACTAAAGAGAAAAAAGAGGATAAAGGAAGGCTTAAAGGAGCTCTATCTGGACTATGGTGTCATTGGAAGAAAATAGTATGTTTCAGGAAAGGATTGTAAAGATTGGTCTTGTTGGAAGGGGAAAGAAGATTGATAAGGCAATTGAGAGATTTAAAGAGATATGTGAGTGGGATGTAAAATTAATCAGATTAGAAGACATAGATAGGGATCTTATCAGGGAATGTGATTTTTCCATCTGCTTCGGAAAAGGAGCAGACGAGGATAAGCTCCTTGATGCCTTGAGAGAAGAAGGAATCCCTATTGTCTTTGTTGACGCTGAGAGAGTTCCTTCCTTTTCAGTCCTTGAAGTAAGGGAAGAAAGTCCTGAAACAATAGCTACACTTTTTTATGTCCTCTTTAGAAACAGGGCATTGAGGAGATACATCGTAGAAAGGCAAGGGAAAAGAGAAGGGATCAGGTTTCAGATAGAAGGCTCGTTTGACAGCTCATACAGTCTGGCTGTTGTAAATAGGAATCTTTCATTGGCACTTGAAGGGATTTTTCCAGGGGAGGTGTCTCTCTTTTCTACTGATGGATATGGAGACTTTGATCCCAGGAAGGATTTCCTTGAAAAGAATCCAAAGGTAAAGGAACTGTGGATGAGAGGAGTGAAAAATCTACATGCAGATGTTGTCCTGAGAAATCCGTATCCTCCAAGAGTTGCTGACATGAAAGGGTTGATAAATGGTCTTGCCTCCTATGGATGGGAGGAGTCAGAGTATCTGAAGGAATACTTAGATGACTTTGAAAGGTCCTTTGACTTTGTATGTGTTATGTCTCCTTATGTAAAAAAGGTGCTTGAAGATAACGGAATAACGATCCCAGTCTTTTTTGCAGGGCTTGGAACCGACCATATAAAGAAAATAGAATCAAAGCCATATCCATTAAAGACGAAGAAAAAGTTCAAATTTTTTCATGTCTCTTCCTGCTTTCCAAGAAAAGGAGTTGATTTGCTTCTTTCTGCTTATGTAGAGACATTTTCAAAGGAAGACGATGTTGTTCTTATAATTAAGACATTTCCAAACCCGCACCATCATATTGAAAAGATGGTAGAAGAGGCTGTTTCTAAGAATCCTTCCCCACCTGAGGTAGAGATAATAAATGAGGACATAGAGGATGAGGTCTTAAAGTGGCTCTATGAGATTTCAGATGTGGTGGTATTTCCTTCAAGGGGTGAAGGATTTCTCCTTCCAGCAGGAGAGGCAATGCAGCTTAAAAAACCGGTAATTACTACAGCATTCGGAGGACAGACACTTTTTTGTAGAAATGACACGGCCTGGCTCCTTCCATTTAGGTTAGAAAAGGCAAAAACCCACTTTGATCTTCCCTTTTCTTACTGGGCAGAACCTGACAAAGAGGAGCTAAAAAGGCTTATAAGATGGTTCTATGACAAGGAAGGAAGGGATGAGGAGATAAAGAAGAAGGTTGATAGGGCATACGAGGTTGTAAGTGAGCTTACATGGGATAGGGTCGCAAAAAATGTCCTCAATGCAATTGATAAGGTAAAGACCTTTCCAATTTTTAAAGAAAGGCCAATCAGGGTAGCACTTATAAGCTCCTGGAATTCAAGATGTGGGATTGCAGGATATTCTGGAAGACTTGTCAAAAACTTCTCTGAGGATCTGGAAGTTTATGTCTTTGCTAACCTGATACCCAAAGAAGAAATTATAGATGAAAGGCTTGAAAAGAGGGTAAAGAGGCTGTGGACAAGGTTAGAAAAGGAAGAGGAGGCAAAAAGGATTATCACTGAAATAGCTGAAAGCAAGGCAAAGGTAGTTCTTATTCAACACCACTATTCCTTTTTTGAGGTTAATACCCTTAGGACTCTTCTTCTGGATCTTCTTGATTCTGGAAAGGAGATATTTATGACAATCCATTGTCTAAGAACTGATAATGAAAAGGAAAGTTTAAAAAGAATTTCAGATGTTCTTTCAAGAATTAGGAGGGTTCTTGTTCACAGTCTTGAGGATGTAAACACGCTGCTTGAGTGGGGAGTTCCCTGGGAAAAGATCTGTCTGTTCCCTCATGGGATTGAGGTAAGGGAGATAGATGAGAAGGTAAGAAAGAAGATGAAAAAAAGGCTTGGAATGAAAGGTAAAATCGTCATAGGAAGCTTTGGTTTTTTGAGACCTCATAAAGGAATAAAAGAGCTTATAATGGCCTTTAAGGAACTTATAGAAAAAGGGATTGAAGGAAGACTTCAAAAGGAAATTCATCTCTTTCTTGCAAACTCCCTTTATCCAAGCGAAGATAGCATCAGTGAATTTAATAATGTAAAGGAGTTAATAGCAGAACTTGGACTTGAAAGAAGAATAAGCTTAAAGACGGATTTTATACCTGAGGAGAAGATCCCTGACTATCTTTCAGTTATGGATGTCTGTGTATTTCCTTATCAGGAGACGGAGGAATCCTCTTCTGCTGCTGTAAGGGAGGCCATTGGAATGGGACTTAAGGTTGTCTGCACCCCTTTTAAGATATTTCAAGATGTCGAGGAAGTCGTCTACTTTAGCAAAGGTTATAGTCCTTCAGATCTGGCAGAAAAGATAGAGGAGGTTTTGACAATGGATGAGAAGGAAGATGAGGAAAGAATCAGGAGGCGCAACAAATTTTTGGAAGCTGCTAATTGGAAGGCAGTTTCAAAGAGACTTGAGAATATGATCAAGTATTCAGCAGATTATAAATGACAGGTTATCTTAGGTTTTTCCTTGCAGGACTGGTGTTTCTCTCCCACTTAGGGGTTGGCATTTATGGTCTAAATCCTGGTGTCGTGGCAGTTGTTGTATTCTATGTGCTTGCAGGAAAGGTTATTTCAAAACTCTTTCTGGAAAAGTTTGGAGGGATTCCTCTAAAAAAGAGGCTAAAGGTCTTTTATGTGGAGAGGAGTCTTAGGATATTTCCTGTTTATATCTTTTTGTCCTTTCTGACTATCTTTTTTTTATGGCTTACCAAATTTAAGGATCCAGTATTTGAAATAAAGAACCTATTGTTTAATTTTTTGATTATACCAGTCAATTTTTATATGTTCTTGGGGAACAAGTTAACTATCCTTTCTGGAATCAAAACAGATAACTGGCTGATTCCTACTGCATGGTCTCTTGGACTTGAGATGCAGGCATATCTTCTTCTTCCTTTAATAATGATAAGACAGATGATCTTTTTTACTGTCTTTTCTCTTTCCTTTGGTATTTATGTGCTTTCCTGTTTTGGAATAATCCATACTGAATATTTTGGCTACAGGCTCATACCGGGAACCCTATTTATCTTCATGATAGGGCATCTGATTAATAGAGTCCGTAAAGAAGGAATAGATTCTATTTATGGATGGAGCTTGGGAATTTGCTATGTTGTAATTTTGGGTCTTACGATTTATCACTTTTTTATTAAGCCAAATTATGCACATTTTGTTAGAGAAACACTTATTGGGCTTTCAGGAGGAATACCAGTTGTTTATTTTCTGGCATTGTTCAAGAAAAGGGCCGTCTTCAATCAGCTTCTTGCAGATCTCTCCTATCCTTTTTTCCTTGCACACTTTTTGAGCTTCTGGATTCTTACTTATAAAGGATGGTTTTCTGTGAAATTTTGGGATAAGGTTCTATACTCCTTCATCCTGACCCTAATAATCTCCTTTGCCTCAATAATGATTGAAAGGCCTATAAAGTCTTGGAGATTTAGGTTTGGGAAAGAAGCAAGTCAAAGAGATTGAGAAATTCAAAAGCTGTCTTCTTCCAATCAAAGGATCTTACCCTTTTGATTCCACGATTAGATTTTTCTTTAAGCAAATCTCCTGAACTCAGGATTTTTTCTATAGATTCGGCTATGGACTCTGGAGAGTAAGGATCAACATAAAAGGCAGCATCCTTGCAGGTTTCATGAAAGACCGGTATATCAGAGACAACAACTGGACATCCACAGGCCATAGCCTCTAAGGGTGGAAATCCAAAGCCTTCATAAATGGACGGGCAGATTAGCAGGGTGGCAAGATTATATAAGGATGAGAGCTCACTGTCTGAAATATAGCCAAGATAGCGAACCTTAAGGCGTTTAAAAGATTCAATTATATCCTTGTTCTTCCATCCAGAAAAACCAGCAACTATCAAGGGAAATTCCTTTCTGAAGCTTTCTGGAAGAAGTTCGTAGGCAAGAAGAAGTGTTCTCAGGTTTTTTCTTGGCTCAATAGATCCTACAAAGAGGAGGAAATTTTCTGGAAGATTATATTTTTCTTTAAAGGAGTTAAGCTCATTCCTTTTGTATGGATGAAAGATTCTGTGGTCAATTCCAGGATATATTACCCTTAATTTTTCCTCTGGAAACCTAAGCTCAATTGCTTCTTTATATATTGCGTTTGAATCAAAGACCAGAATATTTGCCCTTTTAATCTCTTTCCAAAAATATGTTTTAAAATATCTTATTCTCTCCTCAGGATGGAACTCTGGGAAAAAGTGAAAGGAAAAGTCGTGGATTACTGCTACGATCTTTTTTGCCCTCACCCCTTTTAAGGGGATAAAATTTGGCTCTAAGTATATGTCAAATTCAGGAAGGAGGAAGCCAGAAAAGTGCTTTATTTTTCGGAGAAACCAGTTTAAAGGACTCTTTTTAAAAAGCTCCTTTGCCTTAGAAAAATTGGATGAACCACTTAATTCATTTTTTTCTGGTGGCTTATCAGAAAGGACTCCATAAAAGTAATAAAGTCTATTTTCTGGAATAGACCTTAGTGCTTCTGATATGTGCAAAGTATATCTTCCAACTCCTGTAAGAGGGGAAAGTAAGGGATAAGCTCCAACAACTATTCTCATAATCTTATTATTTCAGGCATTTCCTGCTTATTTTGCTCTTTTGAAAGGAATATCCTTGATAATGCTGCCAAAAGGTTGATATTAGAGAGAGAAAAAAGATGAGCATAGATCAATATAAAAGCTCCTGCTCTCCTGAGTTCAAGGATCTTTTCATCCTCTAATTTTGTATACTTCTCCAGGTTAATCCTGTACAGTCCTTTAATGGTTCTTCCCTCCCCTTCCAGTCTTATATTCAAATTCCAAGGTTCCAATATATCCATTTCCGCAATCTTATTGCATATCTGAGATGTAAGCTGATAACTTTTTTCCCTTTCCAGGAGGAAATTTATAATCTTTTTTAATTCATCGTGAAACTCTCCATCTTCTTTAAAAAAAGGAATTCCCGCTGATGGATCAGCTATAATGAATTCATCATCAATCAGAAGGACAGGATCTCCCTTTTCTGTAAATCTCAGGGTAAAGGGATATCCAGAAAAGAACCAGGGAACATATCTTCCAATCCATGCCCCTTTTTGATTTACAAATATATTTCCAGTTTGAGGGAGGAGATTTAAAAGGGCAATAAGCCTGTAATTCTGGTTATCATCTTTGTAGAATGCTAGAGGCAAAAAAAGTGAAAGACGGGCTACTTCACCAATGGCAACTGGTATGATACCTGTATCCTTTGCAAAGAGCATATTTTCAGGTTTCTTCCAGAATTTATCTTTAAGCTTCTCTTTGACTACTGGAGTAAACTTTTTCATTGGTAAACTCCTCTTTTATAGAATTTATTTCATTTGATACTCTTCTTAGATCAGCCTCCATCATTATCATGACCAGGTCTTCAAACTTCGTCCTCGGTTCCCAGCCCAATTTCATCTTTGCCTTTTTATAATCTGCTTTCAGTAAGTCTACCTCTGCAGGTCTATAAAATTCAGGAGAAATTTCCACAATAACTTTACCAGTTCGGGCATCAATCCCTTTAGTATCTAAATCCTTCCCCTTCCACTGAAGCTTAAATCCAGCAACTTCCGCAGCCTTTTCTACAAACTCCTTTACTGAATGCATTTCACCTGTTCCTATCACATAGTCGTCTGGAGTATCCTGCTGAAGCATAAGCCACATGGCTTCTACATACTCAGGCGCATATCCCCAATCTCTCTTGGCATTTATATTCCCCAGAACTAACTTATCCTGAAGCCCATATCTTATCCTTGCCAAGCTGTAAGTAATCTTTCTTGTTACAAATTCTAAACCTCTAAGTGGAGATTCATGATTAAAAAGTATTCCTGAACATGCAAATATCCTATATGATTCCCTGTAGTTTACAGTTATCCAATGTCCAAACAGCTTTGAAACCCCATAGGGACTTCTTGGATAGAATGGAGTTTTTTCATTTTGGGGTATTGACTGAGCTCTTCCAAACATCTCACTTGTCGAAGCCTGATAAAATTTGGCATCTGGTTTTATTACCCTTAAGGCCTCAAGTATCCTTAAAGTGCCAAGTGCATTGACTTCAGAGGTTAATATGGGCTGCTCAAAAGATATATGGACAAAACTCTGAGCAGCAAGATTATAGATTTCGTCTGGCTGAACCTTCTCAATTACACGCATTACATTTGTCAACTCGAGCAGATCCATGTAAATTATATTAACATCTTTCTGTATGCCAAGTTCCTTTAATCTCCAAGAACTTGGATCTCCACTTCTTCTATCTGCTCCCCAGACTTCATACCCTTTTTCAAGCAAAAACTTAGCAAGATATGCACCATCCTGTCCTCTTATTCCTGTAATTAAAGCCCTTTTCATTCTAAATTCTCCCTGGGTTTATTCTCTTAAACACACGCCAACAATGAAGAGTAAGCCTTACACACTTCATCAGGATCTCCGATTGCCTTTATTTTACGCTGATCTATCCATATAGCCCTATCACAGAGCTTTTTAACCTGTTCAAGATTGTGAGATACGAGGAGTATAGTAACGCCATCCTTACGGAAATTCATTATTTTGTCCATGCACTTTTTCTGAAAATCTATATCTCCCACTGCAAGGATCTCATCTACCAAGAGTATATCTGGATCTAAATGTGCTATTATGGAAAAGCCAAGTCTTGCAACCATCCCAGAAGAATAGGTCCTAAGAGGCTGATCTATAAACTCCTCAAGTTCTGAAAATTCGACTATCTGATCCATCTTCTTTTCTACTTCCCTTTTTGTCATACCGAGAAGAACACCATTTAATATTATGTTTTCCCTTCCAGTAAGCTCAGGATGAAAGCCTGCCCCAAGCTCAAGTAGAGGAGATACTCTTCCTTTAGTTATGACCCTCCCTTTATCAGGCTTCAAAACTCCTGCCGCCAGTCCCAAGAGAGTACTTTTTCCTGCACCATTCTTCCCGATTACTCCTACGCATTCGCCTTTATACACTTTAAAAGAAACTTCATCAAGGGCAACAAATCTCTTTTTTGTATTCTTTATAGCCTTAGGCAGATGGAGAATAAAATTTTTGAATCCTGCTGTTACATAACCATAGTATGGGTAAGTTTTTGTTACATTCTCGAATATTATTGCTTCCTTCATAGGACTTCTGCAAATTTCCAGGAAAGCTTTTTAAATATCAAGAAGCCTAATAGAAAAATGGCTGTCGCCTGAAAAAGAGATATGCAATATAGCCTCCAATCAATGAAGCCTTTAAGAAAAATCCCATGCCATTCTTCTATAACAGGATATAAGGGATTAAGGAAAAAGAAGGTCTTAAATCTTTCAGGAACAAGACTTATGTCATAAACAATAGGTGTAAGATAAAAAAGGATATTTAATCCAATAAGTACTATCCTCTCCATGTCCCTGAAAAAGAGATTTATTGAAGATACAATAAGAGAAAAGCCGAAGGTTATTAAAAATTGAGTAAGTATGAGAAGTGGAATGCCATAAGACCAAGCAAGTGTTGGAGAAACTTTATAAAAAAACTCAAATCCAAAGATAACAGGAAGAGACATAACAAAATGGAATAAGTCATTAAGAACTATTGCAAGTGGTATAAAATGTCTTGGGAAATTCACCTTTTTTATTAATGAAGCGTTTCCAATAAGTATAGTGCTTGATGCACCAACAGAGTTTGAAAACCATTGCCAAGGGAAAAGCCCTGAGATTAAAAAGAGTGTGAAATTTTTTAATGGTATCTTCATAACAAATTTGAAAGCAAAGTAAAATACCATGGCCATAGAAAGAGGATGCAATATTGACCAGATATAGCCAAAAAAATTATTTTTATATTTTACCTTTATTTCTTTGGCAGTAAGGACAAAAATAAGATCTTTATAATAGCTCAGGCTTGACATGTTTTTACTGTAAGAAAAGTTTTTTAATTTATGCCACAAAAAACAAAGCGATTCAACTTTATGAGTTGAGCATACCTTTTTATTTTGATAGAAGAGTTTTGACATGAAAACCGCCTTAATTCATGAATGGCTTACTAAAATTGGTGGATCTGAAAAGGTCTTGGAAGCTATATATGAGATTTATCCCTCACCCATATATGTGCTGGTGAAGGATGAAGAATTGATAAAGGAGACCATATTTGAAAACGCTAAGGTCTATACTTCCTTTATTCAAAAACTTCCCATGGCAAAAAAAAATTATGCCTATTATCTTCCTCTATTTCCCTTTGCCATAGAGCAATTTGATCTGTCCGAATATGATTTAATTATTTCTTCTTCTCATTCAGTAGCTAAAGGAGTAATTACTAATGCTGATCAAATTCATATCTGTTACTGCTATACACCGATGAGATATGCATGGGATCTCTATCACTTATATATAAAAAGCATAAAAGGCATTAGCTCTGTTATTGCAAAATTGGCTCTTCATTACTTGAGAATCTGGGATTTGACCTCTTTGGCAGGAGTTGACTATTTTATAACCATTTCTAAGTATACGGCAAAAAGGATAAAAAAGATTTATAGAAAAGAGGCCCAAGTAATATATCCCCCTGTAGATGTTGAAAGATTTGAAATGTCATCAAAAAAGGAAGACTTCTATCTTACTGTCTCCAGGATAGTGCCTTATAAAAGGATAGACCTCATTGTGGAGGCATTTAGACATCTTCCTAAAAAAAGGCTTATTGTCATTGGAGATGGGCCAGATTTAAAAAAAATAAAGGGAAATGCTCCGGCAAATGTAGAATTTTTGGGATATCGGCCTTTTGAGATAGTGAAAGAGTATATGAAAAAGGCAAGGGCATTTATCTTTGCGGCAATAGAGGATTTTGGTATATCACCCGTAGAGGCACAGGCATGTGGAACACCAGTAATTGCATATGGAAGAGGTGGAGTATTGGAAACAGTAGTGAAAGATGAGACAGGTATATTCTTTTATGAACAGAGTCCAAAGGCACTTATAGATGCGATAATGGAGTTTGAAAGAAAAGAAAATCTTTTTGAACCAGAAAAAATTAGAAAAAGTGTCCAAAAATTTAACAAAAATAGGTTTAAAAAGGAATTTAAGGAAGCAATTGATAAAATAAAGAATAGGGAGTAGGAGATGGCAAACATATTTTTTGGTTCTGACATCGTTGAGATGGTTCTCAATGCAGGAATGATGGCAAAGTTTGTCCTGATTGTGCTTCTTATTTTTTCTATAATAACATGGGCAATCATATTTATGAAATTACAACTTTTTAGAAAGATAAAGATAGAAACAGAAGAATTTCTGGATCTTTTTTGGGGAGAAAGAAATTTTAGAAAGGTGTACGATGAAGCGAAAGATATGGAGTATACACCCTTTTCCATTCTTTTTACAGAGGGATATGAGGAGATAAGAAGAATAAGGAAGAATTATTCAAAAGATGTAGATCCCAAGCTGATTATAGAAGAACTGGAAAGGGTTTTAAAAAAGACAATTATGGAGCAGGAAAAGGAACTGGAATATGGTATGGGATTTCTTGCAACAACAGGAAATACAGCACCCTTTATAGGGCTTTTTGGAACGGTCTGGGGGATAATGTCTGCATTTAGGGGAATAGGACTTAAAGGCTCTGCAAGCCTTGCTGTTGTTGCACCTGGTATAGCCGAGGCACTTATTACAACTGCTGCAGGACTTGCAACAGCAATACCAGCAGTAATTGCATTCAATTACTTTAACAATAAAATAGCTTCTATAAGATCTGATATGGAAGGATTTATGGCAGATTTTCTAAATGTGGCAGAAAGATATTATTTATTGAGGAAGATAGAAAAGATAGAGGAGAAAAGTAAAGATGCGGGCGAACAGTAATAGACATCTTATGTCAGATATAAATGTTACTCCATTAGTGGATGTGATGCTGGTCCTTTTAATCATATTTATGGTTACAGCACCTATGATGATAGAAGGAGTCAAGGTAAATCTTCCAAAAACCACCACAAAGTTTATTAGCACAAAGAGGGAGCCACTTATTTTAATAATTACAAAAGAGAAAAAGATATTTATCCAAAGATATGCTGTGGATCTGAATAGTCTTGGATATAAGCTAAAAAAGATATTTGAAAACAGAAGGGATAGGCAGCTTTTAATCAAAGCGGATAAAGATGTTCCCTATGGGTTTGTTGTAAAGGTGATAGCAGAGGTAAAGAGGGCAGGGATAGA
>JALVZP010000114.1 GCA_027037575.1 Desulfobacterales bacterium
GTATTACTTTATACCCTATCCTTTCCTTAACAGAAAAAGGCTCTTTCTTCTCCTTATCCTTTACAAGCTCTATTCCTACCATAAATCCGCATTGCCTAACATCTCCTACATGCCTTAGCTCCCAGAATTCCTTTAAAAGATTCCTAAAATGCTCTATCTTTGGCTTAAGATTTTCTAATACCTTCTCTTTTTCAAAGACATCCAGATTTGCAATTGCTACTGAACATGCAAGTGGATTTCCTGTATATGTATGTCCATGAAAGAATGTCTTAAATTCCCAGTATTCTCCTAAGAATGCCTCATAGATCTTATCTGTTGTAAGGGTTGCTGCAAGTGGCATATATCCTCCTGTAATTCCTTTTCCAAGTACCATTATATCAGGACTTATATCTTCATGCTCACATGCAAACATCTTTCCTGTTTTTCCAAATCCAACTGCAACCTCATCTGCAATCATAAGAATATTATACTTATTGCAAAGCTCCCTTACCTTTTTTAAATAACCTGGTGGCTGAACTATCATCCCTGCTGCACCTTGAACAAGAGGCTCTATTATAAATGCAGTAACCTCACTTTGATGCCTTTCCATAATCTCTTCTAAATTAGCTACGCATTCCATATTACAAGAAGGATATTCCTTTTTAAATGGACATCTATAGCAATAAGGAGATTCTGCCTTATATGAATCAAATAGAAGTGGCTTATAGATTGAATGAAAAATATCTATTCCTCCAACACTTACAGCACCTAAGGTATCTCCATGATATGCATTCTTAAGTGATATGAACTTTTCCTTTTTTGGATCTCCATCCTTTGCCTGTTTCTGATACTGAAATGCAATCTTTAATGCTACTTCTACTGCTGTTGCTCCATCATCTGAATAAAATACCTTATTAAGTCCATCTGGAGTAATATCTACAAGCCTTTTTGCAAGCTCTATTGCAGGGACATTTGAGATTCCAAGAAGTGTAGAATGTGCAATCTTATCTATTTGATCCTTTAGTGCCTGATCAAGCTCTTTTTTCCTATGCCCATGAACATTTGTCCAAAGTGATGAGACTCCATCTATATATTCTCTTTCATCTATATCCTTTAAGATTACTCCTTCTCCCTCCTCTATTATTACAGTATCCTCCCTTATATACTCCTTCATCTGTGTAAATGGATGCCATATATATTCCTTATCCCATTCTTTTAGCTCTTCCTTTTTCATCCTTCTATCCTCATTCCAAGCTCTTTTATCATCCTTATATCATCTTCAATACTTCTTCCCTTTGTAGTAAGATAGTCTCCAATCATAAGACCATTTGCTCCAGCAAAAAATATCTTATCCTGCTCTTCTCTTAGCACCTTCTCTCTTCCACCACATATAGTAATATCCTTTTCAGGATTAATGATCCTAAGGATTGCTATTGCTTTTAATGCATCAGAAGGAGAAAGTAAAGGCATATTTTCAAGCCTTGTCCCAGCTATAGGGATTAAAAAATTTATTGGAATAGAATCCACATCCATCTTTTTCAATGTAAGGGCAAGCTCAATCCTATGCTCCCATCCTTCTCCAAGCCCAATTATTCCTCCACTGCATACCTTAAGCCCTACTTCCTTTGCTATCTCCAATGTCTCTATATCTTCCTCATATGAATGTGTTGTGCATATATTTGGAAAAAAGCTCTTAGATGTCTCAAGATTATGGTGATATCTATCAAGTCCAGCTTCCTTTAGTTTTTTTGCCATATCTCTGTCTAAAATCCCTAAGGATGCACATACACTTATTTTAACCTTCTCTTTTATCTCCCTTATTGCATCTGATATCTTATCAATCTCTCTTTTACTAAGCTTTTTCCCACTTGTTACTATAGAAAATCTTGTTGCTCCACTTCTCTTCATATCATCTGCCCTTCTTAATATCTCCTCTTTGCTAATAAGTGGATAGACCTTTATGTTTGTCCTATGATATTTAGATTGGGCACAGAATGCACAGTCTTCTGAGCATTGGCCAGATTTTGCATTTATTATGGAGCAAGTAAAGATAGTATTTCCTTTTTTCTCTTCTCTGATTCTATTAGCAATACTTAAAAGCTCCTTTAGATCCATATTTACAAGCTCTAAGAATTTCCTCATCCCTTTTCCCTTGATTTTATTTCCAGAGAATATAACATAGGCAAGCAATTAGAAAAAGGGGTAATAAGATGGATGTAAAAAGATGCATTGAGAATCTAAGGAAGAATGGATTTGATGCACACCTTTTAGAAGATATAGATGATGCAAAAGGGATGATCCTTAGGATGTGTAGTCCTTATCAGACATTTGGAATAGGTGGATCTGATACAATAAGGTCTATGAATATAGTAAGTGAATTAAAGAGATTAGGAAAAACTGTATATGATCATTGGATTGATGGTATCTCAAAGGAGGAGGATCTAAGAATAAGGCTTGCTCAGGGAAGATGTGACTGCTTTATGTGTAGTGCAAATGCAATAACAGAGGAAGGAGAGATAGTAAATGTGGATGGAATAGGAAATAGGGTTTCTGCAATCTGTTTTGGTCCTAAGAAGGTAATAATTGTTTCTGGAATAAATAAGATTGTCCCTGACCTTAACTCTGCAATAAAAAGAATAAAGGAGATTGCTGCTCCTTTAAGAGCAAAAAGCTTAGGACTGAATACTCCTTGTGTAAAGACAGGAAAATGCAGCAATTGTGATTCTCCACAAAGGATATGCAGGATAACTACTATCCTTCATAAAAGGCCTATGCTTACAGATATAAGCGTGATAATAGTAAATAAAGAGATGGGATATTAGGAGGTTTTAAGATGGGAAAAAAGATCATAATTATTGGAGCAGTTGCATTAGGGCCAAAGGTTGCATGTAGAATAAAGAGGCTTGATCCAGATTCAGAAGTAATAATGATGGATCAGCAGGAGCTAATATCTTATGGAGGATGTGGTATCCCATACTTTATCTCAGGTGATGTAAGCAGTGCTGATGAGCTTAGAAATACAAGCTTTCATATGCTAAGGGATGTGAAGTTCTTTAAGGATTGTAAGGATGTGGATGTCCTTATAAATACAAAGGCACTATCAATAAATAGGAAGGAAAAAAAGGTTCTTGCAAGGGATTTAAGAAGTGGAAAAGAAAAGGAATTTCCCTATGACAAGCTTGTAATTGCTACAGGAAGCAGACCAAAAAAACTTAATGTCCCTGGATATAATCTTTTAGGCATATATGCTATTTCAGATCTAAAAAAGGCAATCCAGATTAGAAATGATATAGCATCTGGAAAGGTGGAGAAGGCAGTAGTTATTGGAGCAGGAGCAATTGGGCTTGAAATGGCAGAGGCACTTTCAGATATGTGGGGAATAGAGACACATGTTATAGAGATAATGGATCAGATACTTCCAGGAATTATAAGCCCTGATATGGCAAAG
>JALVZP010000115.1 GCA_027037575.1 Desulfobacterales bacterium
TCTGAAGGCAGATGAGATAAGACCATATCTACAGAAGCTTGTCCAGGATCTCTTTAAAAATATACCAACTGGAGTAGGATCAACTGGTGCAATTAAGCTATCTAAGAAGGAGGAAAAAAAGGTTGCACTTATGGGAGCAGAATGGGCAATAAAGGAAGGATATGGAGAATATGAGGATTTAGAAAGGATAGAGGATGGTGGAAGAATGGAAGGTGCTGATCCTTCTGTATTAAGTGAAAGAGCACTTAAGAGAGGAGAGGATCAATTAGGGACACTTGGATCTGGTAATCACTTCTTAGAGGTTGGAATGGTAGAAAAGATATATGATGAGGAAAAGGCAAAGGCATTTAATTTTTTTGAAGGTCAGGTAACTGTCCTTATACATTCTGGTTCAAGGGGATTTGGTCATCAGATATGTGATGATTTCCTGAAGGAGATGGCAAGATATGTAGTAGAGGAAAATATATATCTTCCTGACAGACAGCTTGCATGTGCAAGGATAAAGTCTGATCTTGGAAAAAGGTATTGGGCAGCAATGGCATGTGCAGCAAATTATGCATGGGCAAACAGACAGATCCTTATGCATAGGGCAATGGAGGTGTTCTGTAAGAGCTTGGGAATAAGTCCAAAAGAGCTTGGAATGAAGCTTCTATATGATGTATGCCACAATATTGCAAAGAAGGAAAAGCATATAGTTGATGGAAAGGAGATGTGGCTTTGTGTTCATAGGAAAGGTGCAACAAGGGCACTTCCTCCAGGACATCCACTTCTTCCAAAGGTATATAAGGATACAGGGCAGCCAGTTCTTATTCCAGGAGATATGGGAACATACTCTTATGTGCTTGCAGGTGCAAAGGGAGCAATGCTTGAGACATTCTGTTCAAGCTGTCATGGTGCAGGAAGGGTCTTAAGTAGGGCAAAGGCAATAAAGGAAGCAAAAGGAAGATCAATAAAGGAGGAGCTTGAAAGAAAGGGGATATTTGTTCAGGCAAAAGGAAAAAAGACACTGAAGGAGGAGATGCCAGATGCGTATAAGGATGTAGCAGAGGTTGTAGATGTGGTTCATGGAGCTGGTATTGCATTAAAGGTTGCAAGACTAAGACCACTTGCAGTTATAAAAGGATAAAGGAGGGAAAAGATGCAAGTACTTGTCCTATACTATTCTAAGACAGGAAATACAAAAAAGCTTGCAGAGGCAATAGCAAGAGGAGTAGAAAAAGTAGAAGGGGTAAAGGCAGTATTAAAGAGGACAGATGAGGTAACAAAGGAGGATTTTTTGAATTCTGATGGAGTAATTGCTGGATCACCAGTATATTTTGGTGTTATGGCAGCAGAGCTAAAGAAAGTATTTGATGATTTTGTTGGAATAAGAAAGCAGATGGAAGGAAAGGTAGGAGCAGCATTTGCAACATCAGGGCATCCTACTGGTGGAAAAGAAACCACTATGATGTCTATTATCCACTGTCTGCTTATCTATGGAATGATTGTAGTAGGAGATCCTATGTCTGCAACAGGACATTATGGAGTTGCATGTGCTGGATCACCTGATAAAGAAACAGAGGAAAATGGAGAAAAGCTTGGTCAGAGGGTAGCAGAGCTTGTAAAGAAGCTAAGAAGCTAAGATGGACTGCCAGCAGATAAGAAAGATCCTATCAGATGTAAAAGAAGGAAGGATATCTATTGAGGAAGGGATTGATAAGTTAAGGGATCTTCCATTTAAGGATATTGGAATAGCATGTGTGGATCATCATAGGATACTTAGGAAGGGGATCCCTGAGGTAATATTTGGAGAAGGAAAAGAGGCAGATGAGATTATATCTATTATGAAGGAGATGGAAGAAAAAGATGAGAATATACTTGTTACAAGACTTTCTGAAAGGAAGGCAAAAAGAATAAGGGAAGAATATCCAAAGGCAACATATTACAGGAAGGCAAAGGCACTAACACTTATAAACACACCAATAAAGGCATCTGGAAAAGGAAAGATTCTGATTGTATCTGCTGGAACATCCGATATTCCTGTAGCAGAAGAGGCATTTGTTACAGCAAAGTTTTTTGGAAATCAGGTAGAAAAGATATATGATGTTGGAGTTTCTGGAATCCACAGACTCTTTAATCATATAGATAAGCTAAGGAAGGCATCTGTAATAATTGCTGTTGCAGGAATGGAGGGAGCACTTCCAAGCATTATAGCAGGAATTGTAGAAAAGCCTGTTATTGCAGTTCCGACAAGTGTTGGATATGGAACCTCTTTTTTTGGTATATCAGCTCTTCTTTCCATGCTGAATTCCTGTGCACCTGGAATAGCTGTAGTAAATATAGATAATGGATTTGGTGCAGCATATATAGCAACACTTATAAACAGAGGATAAGATGCTGAAAGATGTATTTAAAAGAATAGAAGAAAGCAGGGATCTTATTATAGATATTCAGAGAGAGCTTACAAAGAGAGTAGCAATTGGTCCTGAAAATGGAGGAGAAGGGGAATATGAGAAGGTAGAGCATGCAAAAGAGATCTTAAATAAGCTTAATCCAGATGAGATATACGAGATAAAGGCTCCTGACAGAAGGGTAAAGATTGGATATAGGCCAAATCTTATTGCAAGATGGAATAAGGATTCTAAGGAAAGGAATCTATGGATTATTGCTCATTCTGATATTGTTCCTGAGGGTGATAGATCTCTTTGGACAGGAGATCCTTATGAGATAAGGATATCTGGAGATAGGATTATTGGAAGGGGTGTAGAGGATAATCAGCATGCATTTGTAAGCTTTTTTATTGCATTAAAGGCAATATTAGAAGAGGATAGGAGCCTTCTTAAAAGACCAGTTTCCATTGCTTTTGTTGCAGATGAAGAGACAGGAAGCAGATATGGACTAAGATATCTCCTTGAAAAATATGATCTTTTTAAAAAGGAGGATCTTATAGTTGTTCCTGATGGAGGAAATGAAGAAGGGACAATGATAGAGATTGCTGAAAAATCAATGCTTTGGCTTAAATTTGATGTATATGGAATACAATGCCATGCAAGCACTCCTAATAAAGGGAAAAATAGCCTATATGCAACAGCAAAACTTATTGTGGAGCTAACAAGATTAAGGGATATATTTAATAAAGAAGATACACTTTTTAGCCCACCTTACTCTACATTTGAGCCAACAAAGATAGAAAAGAATGTAGAAAATATAAATACCATACCAGGAAAGGATACATTCTATATGGATTCAAGGATTCTTCCTTGCTACTCCTTAGATGATGTCCTAAGGGAGGTGGAAAATATTATAAAGGATGTGGAAAAGGATACAGGTGTAAGGATAGAAAAGAGTATCTCTTATCGCTTAGATTCCCCAAATCCTACACCAAGGGATTCTTTGATTGTAAAGATGTTAGAAGAGGCAATAGAGAAGATAAAAGGGAAGAAGGCAGAAATAAAAGGAATTGGTGGAGGAACAGTTGCTGCATTTTTAAGGGAAAAAGGACTTCCTGCAGTTGTATGGTCTACAACAACTGATACTGCCCATAAGCCAGATGAATTCTGTCTTATATCGAACATAATAGATGATGCAAAGATAATGGCATATCTCATGTGCAAGTAAAAATTAAAAAGCACTTTATTCTTTTTTTGTTGATTTGTATATACTTTGTATATACTAAAGACATGGAGATAATATTTGATGAAGAAAAGAATGAAAAGCTCAAGAAGGAAAGAGGTGTGAGCTTTGAGATGGTCATAGACAAAATGGCAAGAGGTGAGATTCTATTGGATTTTGAACATCCAAAAAAAGATAAATATCCTGGACAGAGAATAATGGTTATCGAAATAAATGGATATCCATACTGTGTTCTCTATTTAATGACCGAAAATGAGATAGTTCTAAAGACCATATATCCGGATAGAAGATTTAAAAAATTTCTAAAAAAACAAGGAGGTAAGACATGAAATATATAGACGAAGAAGAAAAGGAAATAATTGAATCCCTGAAAGATCTTGATATTGACTCGTTAAAAAATGATATCCAAAATACAAAGAGGCTCCAGAAAGCTGCAAGAGAATATCTGGAAAAGCAGGATAGATTGATTAGTCTTAGAATTTCTTCGAGAAGGATCTTGAAAGACTTAAAAAACTTGCTGCGAAAAAGGGAATAAGATACCAGAGCCTTATAAAGGCTCTGATCCATCAAGCTTTAGAAAGAGAAGGGCTTTGAAATGGAATTACTCTCCCATAACCCTTTTTTCCAACCTCTGGATGCGATAAAGGATGTCAGCCGTGATCTTTTCTTCCCTCTTTATCCTTTCCATCTCCTGGGAGATATTTTTCATCTGAAAGACAAGCTGATCTATCCTGTGATTTGTCTCATCAATCCTTCTGTTCGTTTCATCAATCCTACCAGTTAATTCACTTCTTGTAGATTCTATTTTTTCAGTTAGCTCGCTCCTTACAGACTCTATCTTCTTGTCTGTTGCTGTAATCTTTTCTGTAAGTTCACTTCTTGTGGACTCTATCTTTTCTGTAAGCTCACTCTTCACAGATTCTATCTTCTCAGTAAGCTCGCTCCTTACAGATTCTATCTCCTCAGTAAGCTCACCTTTTACAGAGTCTATTCTCTTATTAGTTTCATCTATCCTTTTATTAGTTTCATCTATCTTTTTATTGAGCTCATCTATCCTCCTGCTCTGATCCACAAGGTGCTGATTCATATCGTCAAGCCTTTTGTTTACATCATCGACTCTTTTGTTTACATCATCAATTCTCTTGTTTGTAAACTCAAGTCTTACCTGAAGATCTTTAATACTTTCCTTGATCTCATTTAGCTCAGGAAGTATCATCTCCTTCAGTGCGGAAACTATGGCTTCCTTTATGTCCATAGGTGTCCCTCCTTGAGTTCTACAAGCAAAATAATATCTGATTCTGAAAGAAAAAAGAAGGATTTTTTAGTTAGTTACAAATTCTATAAGGGAAGGATCATATTCTTCTGGTTTTTCATATCCTAAGAGATTAAGGATAGTTGCTGCTATATTTGAAAGCCCTCTTCTTTTAAGATCAGCCATCCTGTATTCACCTTTATACTGAAAATCACATATCACGAATGGAACAGGATTTAGGGTATGAGATGTCTTTGGAACCTTTTTCCCATCTTCATATGTAAACATCTCTTCTATGTTTCCATGATCAGCAGTAACTATTGCTATTCCTTTAAGCTTTTCAATCTCTGATACAAGCCTTCCAACACATCTGTCTACTGTCTCAACTGCTATTATGGCTGCATCCATATTTCCAGTATGACCAACCATATCACCATTTGCAAAGTTTACTCTTCCAAATCTATATATCCCCTCATTCAAAAGCTCTATTGTCTTTTCTGTTACTTCATATGCCTTCATCTGAGGTTTTTTATCAAATTCCATAATCTCATCCGACTTTACCTCTACATACTTTTCCAATCTCTCATCTATGTATCCTGATCTGTTTCCATTCCAGAAATATGTAACATGACCAAACTTTTGTGTCTCTGCTATTGCAAAGCTCCTTATCCCTTCTGCACAAATATACTCACTTATCGTATTCTCAATAACAGGAGGCTCTACCAAGTAGTTTGGAGGGATATTTTTGTCTCCATCATATAGCATCATGCCAACATAGAATACATCTGGAAGAGGGCCTCTATCAAACTTATCAAAATCCTTTTCTGTAAATGCCCTTGATATCTCTATTACTCTATCTCCTCTAAAATTAAAGCAGATTACAGAATCTCCATCCCTTATAGGTCCAACAGGATTTCCATTTTCATCTACGATAACAAATGGATCTATATACTGATCAATTATGTCTGGATTCTCTTTATAGAATGTCCTTATTGCCTCTTCTGCAGAGCGAAATGGCCTTCCCTTTCCATGAACATGTGTCTCCCATCCCCTCTTTACCATCTCCCAATCTGCCTCATATCTATCCATAGTAATCTTCATCCTTCCACCACCAGATGCGATTTTGTAATCAAATCCCTTTTTCTTGGATATTTCAGAAAGTTTTCTTTCTAAGGGAATGATATATCTGAGTGCTGATCTCTCATCCACATCCCTTCCATCTAATATGGCATGAACCCTTACCTTCTTTATCCCCAATTCAACACACTTATCTATTAGTGCATAGAGATGATTTATATGAGAATGGACATTTCCATCTGAGACAAGCCCTAAGAAATGAACAGTTCCTCCTTTTTTTGCCCTCTCCACAACAATTTTCCAGCTTTTAGACTCAAATATTTTCCCTGTCTTTATTGCTTTATCTACTAATTTTGCCCCCTGATCAACAACTCTCCCTGCACCCATAGTATTGTGCCCTACTTCACTATTTCCCATATCCTTATCAGACGGGAGGCCAACGGCTGTTCCATGTGCCTGAAGTTTGCAGAAAAGCTCCATATTGAATAGTCTATCCAGATTTGGTGTATTAGCTACATATACTGCGTTTGTTTCATCCTGACTTCCAATACCAACTCCATCCATTATGATAAGAAGAAGTGGCCCTTGTCTGCCAGAAAAAAAATCCACCTTTTTAAGACTTAATTTCTTTTTCATCCATTTCTCCAAAAAACCCCACCAGGATCTTTTAAATAAAGGTCTTAATCCTGATGGGGTTGTGTCTTTTATTATTTTACTTTACGGCTTCCCTTAATGCCTTCCCAGGAACAAACTTTGGAACCTTCTTTTCGGGTATCTTTATCTCCTTTCCAGTCCTTGGATTCCTTCCTACTCTTGCCTTCCTCTTTGCTACCTTAAATGTTCCAAAACCAATAATTGTTACAGACTCATTCTTGCTTAATGCATTTTTAATGGCAGCAAATACACAATCTACCGCCTTTTGAGCATCCTTCTTTGTTCCAATAACCTTGGCTACCTCATTAATTAAATCACTTTTATTCATAACCTCCCTCCTTTTTTAATTTTATTAAAATTGCTAACAAATGTTTTTATAAGTTTCAACAAAAAAATGATAAAGACTTCAAAAATATCCTAAAAATATGCCGGAGGTCGGAGTCGAACCGACACGGGCACAAGGCCCACTGGATTTTGAGTCCAGCGCGTCTTCCAGTTCCGCCACTCCGGCATCCCTCCTTAATATATGTACACTGTTTTTGTTTATCAAGGCTTTATTTATTTCCTTCATAGAGTATAATTATATAAATGTCAATAGCCAAATCGTCCAATTTATAATACTTTCTGAGGAAAAATTTATGATGAAAAATTATTACAAGATTTTAGGTATAAAAAGAGATGCAGATGTGGATGAGATAAAGAAGGCGTTTAGGGAAAAAGTAAAAAAGTATCACCCTGATGCAAAAGGAGACAAAGAAGACCAGGATAAATTAATAGAAATTCAGGAAGCATATGAAGTATTAAGTGATAAAAAGAAAAGAGAAAAGTATGATAAAGAACTAAAGAAGATAGAAAAAGAAAGGAGGATTGAATATCCTCAAGAATTTTATTTTGAGATAGTTATATCTCCTTTGGAAGCACGATATGGGAAAAGGATAAATATAGAGATTCCCATAATGAAAAGATGTCCAAGATGCCTTGGAGAAGTGGATCCTTTCTGTCCTATTTGTAATGGTGAAGGGTTTCTATGGGATTATTATTATAAATCATTAATACTTCCTTGTGGCATAAGAAATGGAGCAACAATAAGATTTTCCCTTAAAGATGCAGGAATAGATGTATGGATAAATCTAAGAGTGTTTATAAGTAGCTTTTTTATTTAAAAGAAAGAAAAGAAAGACTATGCTTATAAACTGTGTAATAAGGCAAAAATAGATCAAGTAAGAAATAGAGAATTTATAAACATACCCCATTATGCCACTTCCTATAAAAAAAGAAAGACCATAGATAGTATTAAAAAAACCATAAGCTACACCCCTTTTTTCAGGAGAGGTAATATCTGCAACTATTGCTTTCATGATGGTTTCATGAACTCCCATAATAGCTCCCCAAAATGTTATTCCAAGAATTATCTTAAAAAAGCTATTAGAAAAGGCAAGGAAAGGGATTGGTATGGTTAGAATTGGTATAAGTGCAAGACATGTTATCCCTTTTTTGTCATATAGGTTTCCTATTATGAGTGCAAAAACGGCATCAATTCCCATAGCAACTGCATAACATATAGGAATGCCTATATCAGGAAATATTGATTTGTATTTTATATGAAAGGAGATTAGCTGAAAATTACAAAATCCAAGAACACTAAAAAAGATAAAGAAAAAATATAGCCATAGAATTCGTGAAAATCCCTTCTCCTTCTTTCCTTTGCTGGATTCAATCTCTTCTGGCTTTGGAATCCTTGCCTTTGCAATAAAGAGGAACAGAAGACAAAGGCAAGCTGGAATAACGAGAAAAGAAAATCCTTTTTTGTATCCATATCCTAAGAAAAATATGGCTGAAAAGAAGAGAGGGCCTATTATGGCACCAATCTGATCTAATGCTTCATGAAGTCCAAAACCTCTTCCCCTTCCTGTCCTTTTTGTAACATAAGAAAGTATAGAATCTCTTGCTGGAGTCCTTATTCCTTTACCAATCCTTTCCATTATCAGGAAAAGCCCTGCTATCTTCCACACATCTGCTATTGCCAGAAGAGGGATAGAAAAGAGCATTGCATAGCCAATTATTGTCATTGGCCAGTATAGGCCTGATCTATCTGCTATATATCCAGAAAAAATTCTTACTCCATATCCAAGAAATTCTCCAAGACCTGCAATTATTCCCACTGCTAATGAATTTGCACCCAATATTTCAAGATAAGGCCCTGAAACACTTCTTGCTCCTTCATATACAATATCTCCAAAGAGGCTGACTATTCCCATAAGGATGATAAAATGGTAGGCATCTTTCCTATCTATTTGCATATTCTTTTTCTTAAAAGAAGGTAGTAAAGTTTACATTTTCCAAGCTTACATGCTATTTTTGAATCCTTGCATGCGTCTTTATTCTTACTTAAACGAAGATAGACCCTTACCCTATTTTCATAAAAGACCGCCTTCTCAGGATTCAGTTCAATTGCCTTATTAAAATCCTTAAGTGCCTTTTCATAATCTCTAAGAAAGTAATAAACTGTGCCTCTATTGTTATATAGAACAGGGTCTTTTGGAACAAGCTCTATTGCCTTACTATAATCCCTTATTGCTTCCTGATAATATCCAATATTGTCATAGCTTAGGCCTCTATAGAAATATGATGCTGCAAATGCTGGTTTTAATTTGATTGCCTTATCAAAATTTTTTATTGCCTCTTTCCATCTTCCCATACAGAAATATCCATATCCACATTCATAGTATTCCTCAGCAGTCTTCGGAATAAGCTTCATCACACTGGAGATATAGAGATTAAATATACGTGGATTCAGGCTAATGGCCTTTTCTACATTTTTATTTGCTTCATCCCACTGGCATAGTCTCTCATATGTTAGCCCAAGCTGAAGATACGCATAGGCATAGTAAGGCTTTAATCTAATCGCCTTTTTAAAGTCATCTATTGCCTTTTTGTATTCACCAAGATAACGATAAGCTATACCTCTACTGCAATATGCCTCTGCCAGAGAAGGAGATAAATTTATTGCCTTATTTAGTTCTGATACTGCCTTATTGTATTTTCCTAAACAAAAATAGGCCTTTCCTTTATTTACATATGCGAGAAAGAAACCGGGAACAATTTTTGTTATATTATCAAAATCCAAAATTCCTTTTTCATATTTCTTTAACCCGCAAAATGCTATCCCCCTGTTATTATATGCATCTATATTGTATGGAGAGATCTCTATTGCTTTATTTAAGGCATTTAACGCCTTTTTGTGTATTCCTATATAATTATATGTATATCCTTTATTTACATAAGCCATTAAGTATCTATGATTTAGCTTTATTGCATTATTAAAGTCCTTTATTGCCTCATTAAAATGTCCTAATTCGCTGTGGATACAACCTCTCATATAATAGGGAATATCCCATTTAGGAAGCATTTTGATTATATCTGTATAAACATCTATTGCCTTGTAATATGATTTTTCCAAATCTGTTAAAAAGATTGCCTTTGAAAGAAGGCTCATTCCATTTTTTTTCTCTTTTGAAAAGGATTTTTCCTCTTTACTTTCTTCTATGTTTACATACCAAAAAAGCTTCTTTTCCCTCTTTTTTAAGATCTCTTTTTCTAATCTCTTCAGATTTTCTTTCCTCAGGTATGCCCTTCCAAATATCTTTATCTCATAGGATGTTTTTGAACCCCCATTTATCTCTTTGGAAACAGAGATATGAGAAGGGCTAAATTGGTTAAGCCAGAAAAAGAGTTCAGATTTGGCTACATTTAACTGCTCTATTGCTTCAGAGATAGCAATAAGCTGGGAGAACATTTTTAAATCAGGTGAAAAAAAGGGGGCTTCTTTTTCCTTTCCATCCAGGATAAGAATCTCTTCAAATCCATTTATTACCGCCAAATCTTTTCCTTTTAAGATTTCTGGTATGAAACAGAGAAGGAGAGCATTATTTGAGGGATAAGCATTTTTCAGCCTTAATGCATGATCAAGAAGCATGTTTCCTATTTGTGTATTTTCTACTCCCCCTTCAAAATTTACACTGAGAATTTTATTCCCTGGATTTAGGATGACTGATGGCTTCCTTCCATGTATAAATATAGACCTTAGGGCAATTATAAATTCATTTAGTGTAATCCCGGGAAGGGAAGGATCTGATATGCCAAATATTATTATATCCTTTTTTCCCCTATCATATATTACCCCTTTTATGTCCGTAATATAGGCAAGTTTATAAATAATAGAATCCTTTTTTCCTTTTTGAATCATCTCTTTTGCCTTTTTAAGAGAAAAAGCAGTATACCTTTCGCAATATGCAGGAGTTATGAAGGATAAGATAA